>DATEXK010000475.1:0-4878 GCA_035257065.1 Gaiellaceae bacterium
GAAGCCGGGGCGCCGCCGCCACGCGAGCACGATCGCCGCCGCGGCGGCCAGGGCGAAGAGCGCGTCGAGCGCGAGCACCGCTCTCGGCATCCGGCCCCAGGCCGCCATGAACTCGCGGGTGGCGGCGTAGAAGCCGGTCGCATCGCCCATCAGGCCCCCGTCGCGTGCCGGACGCGTGAACCGCGGGATTCCCGGCAACCTCGAGTTGCCCGCAGCGTAGGCGGCGAGTGGGATCGCGAGCCTGACGGCGACCAGGAGCGCGAGCGCGCCCCACCAGCTCGTGAGCTTCCGCACGCGCATCGCCCGAGGACGCTAGCACCCACCTGTGTCGGTAAAGCCTTCGTTAAGCCTGCTCGGGCCGTCAGAGCCGCCCGCTAGCATCACGACCTATGCCCACCGCGGTCGTCACCGGAGGTGCAGGCTTTCTCGGGTCGCATCTATGCGACACCCTCGTAGCCGAAGGCTACCGGGTGATCTGCGTGGACAACCTCGAGACCGGCTCGCTCCAGAACGTCGAGCACCTACGGGGCGCGAACTTCGAGTTCCTGAATCACGACCTGACGCGGCATTTGGAGATCGACGAGTCGATCGACCTGATCTTCCATCTGGCGAGCCCCGCGAGCCCGATCGACTATCTGCGCCTCCCGCTGCAGACGCTCAAGGTCGGCTCGTACGGCACGCACAACGCGCTCGGCCTCGCGAAATGGAAGCGCGCACGGTTCTTGCTCGCGTCGACGAGCGAGGTCTACGGCGACCCGGCCGTGCATCCGCAGCCGGAGAGCTACTGGGGGAACGTGAATCCGATCGGCCCGCGCGGCGTGTACGACGAGGCGAAGCGCTATGCGGAGGCGCTCACGATGGCGTACCACCGCCAGCAGGGCGTCGACACGTGCATCGTCAGGATCTTCAACACGTACGGGAAGCGCATGCGGCCGTACGACGGTCGCGCGATTCCGACGTTTATCCGCCAGGCGCAGGCGAACCAGCCGATCACCGTGTTTGGCGACGGCTCGCAGACGAGAAGCTTCTGTTATGTGGACGATCTTGTTCGTGGCCTTGTCGCGCTTGCGAAGAGCGGGGAGCACCTGCCGGTGAACATCGGCAACCCGCAGGAGCTGACGCTGCTCCAGCTCGCAGAGGCGGTCGTCGAGGCGACGGGCTCCAAGAGCCAGATCGTCTTCGAGGCGTTGCCCGTCGACGATCCACAAGTCCGTCAGCCAGATATCACACGAGCCCGGCAGCTGCTGGGTTGGGAGCCGCAGATCTCGCTCGAGGAAGGCCTGCGGCGAATGCTGCAATCGAACGTAGGGGAGTCACTGAGTGTCTAAGCGCATCGCCCTGTTCTCAGTCATATCGGCCGTTGTTGCGAGTCTCGCCGTGGGGGCGGCGACGGCCTCGCCCAGCAAGCACAGCGCGCCAAGCGCGCGTGCGTCGGCCCACATGCTCGTGGGGATCAACGACGAGCCCGACACCCTGTACGGCAATCCTGCGACGGCATTCGCCACCCTCTCGGCGCTGAAGGTGCAGGTACTCCGCGTCAACCTCTACTGGGGCGGCAACAAGTGGGCCGTCGCGAACAAGAAGCCGACCGACGCGACCGATCCCGGAGATCCTGCCTACAACTGGTCGCTGTATGACCGGCTCGTCCAGTACGCGACGACGAACAACATTCAGGTCGTCTTCTCCATCCTGTTCACGCCGTCGTGGGCCAACGGCGGTAAGGCCAAGACCGTCGCTCCGACGAATGCGCTCGACCTGCGGAACTTCGCTCACGCGGCCGCGGAGCGCTACAGCGGTTACTGGATTCCGCCGAGCTGGCAGCAGGACCCGTCGCTCGGGATCGGAGACTCGCCGCTCCCGAAGGTCTCCATGTGGACGGCCTGGAACGAGCCCAACAATCCTCTCTGGCTCACGCCGCAGTACAAGCGCATCGGAAAGACATGGCGGGTCGAAAGCGCGTTCCAATACGCGAAGATCTGCAACGCCGTCTACACCGGTGTCCACTCGGTGACCATCTCGACCACCCAGGGTGCGCTGCAGGGCGAGAAGGTGGCGTGCGGTGTCACCGGTCCGAAGGGCAACGACGCTCCCGCTTCGGCGCGCGCATCCGTCGATCCGCTCACCTTCCTGAGCTCGGCGAAGAAGTTCGGGATGAAGACCTTCGACGTCTACGCGCATCATCCATACGCCGCTGCGGGCAGTGAGTCCCCGGCCTTCGTGCCGAAGGGCAACAGCAAGCGCCGGATCCAGCTTGCCAACATCGGTGTGCTGATGACGCTGCTGACGAAGCTCTACGGGCCGAAACACCTCTGGATCACGGAGTACGGCTACCAGACGAATCCGCCAGACAACAAGACGGGCTTCGGCATCAGCTGGGCCAAGCAGGCGCTCTACATGAAGCAGGCCTACGCCATGGCACGCAAGAACCCGCGGATCGACATGATGCTCTGGTTCCTCGTGCGCGACGAGCCGAACCTCGGGGGCTGGCAGTCGGGCCTCGAGACCGTCGCCGGCAAGAAGAAGCCTGCGTGGAGCGCGTTCCTCTCGCTGCCACGGGGCTAGATCGACCGTCGTCCACTCGACGCGTGCGCCGCTAGGCGGCGTGCGCGTCGAGCAGCGACCTGTACAGGCGATCGATGTCATCGATCAGTCGCTGGACCGCGTAACGGCCGAGCACGCGCTCGCGGCCGTCGGCGCCCATTTGCGCCCGCCGTTCGGGATCACCGGCGAGCTCGGCGAGACGTTCGCTGAGTGCGTCGGCATCGCCGACCTCCACGAGGAAGCCGTCGACGCCGTCACGGATCACGTCCGGCGTGCCGCCGACACGCGTCGCGACCGCAGGGCGTTGCGCGGCGAGAGCCTCGATCACGCTCACGGGCGTGCCCTCGTTCACCGAGGGCAGTAGCAGCGCGTCCATCGCGCTGTAGAAGCGCGCGACGTCCTCCTGGTAGCCGACGAACAGGCAGCGCTTCACGACACCCAGTTCGTGTGCGTATTGCTCCAGATGATCGCGGTCGGGGCCGTCGCCGACCAGACAGAGATAGGCATCCACGCCGCGATCGACGAGGCCGCGGAGCGCGCGCGCGACGTCATCCGTCCGCTTGACGGCCGTCATGCGACCGACCCAGCCCACGACGAACGCATCCGGCGCGACGCCGAGCTGCCGGCGCGTCTCCGCGCGAACGTCCTCGTCGACATCGGTTCGCTCGTCGAGCTCGATGCCGAGACGGATGACCGTGAACTTGGACGCCGGTGCGACGTGGAGCTTCACGAGATCGTCCCGAACCTCGGGGCTCACCGCGACCAGCGCAGTCGTCACGTGCGCGAGCAAGCGCTCGAGCGTCCGAAAGCCGAACGTCATGAACGGGTTGAAGTACCCGCGCAGCACGTGCCCGTGGAAGGTGTGGACGATGATCGGCGGTCGTGCGCTGCCCGCGAGCAGCGCTGCGATCCGCCCGACCGCGCCTGCCTTCGCGGTGTGTGTATGCAGGATCGTCGGGCGTTCCTGCTTGATCAACCTGGCGAGCCGCACGATTGCCTGCGCGTCCCGCAACACACCGATCTCGCGATGGAGGGCCGGCAGCGTCTCGATTCGCACTCCCCGCGCTTCGGAGACGGAGGCCATCGATTCCTCGCCGCGCGCGAGCGTGCCGGCGACGAGGGTTGTCTCGTACCCCCGGTCTGCGAGCCCCGCCGTGAGATAGGCGACGTGGAGAGCGGGTCCTCCGACGTTGAGCCGCGCGATCACGCGCAGAACCTTGATCGGCTCGGGCGTCGCGCTCTCTTCAGCCACGGAGGAACTCGACCGTGTGGCGCAAGCCCTCTTCCAACCCGATCGCCGGCTCGTAGCCGAGGATGCGCGCTGCCTTGCCGAGGTCGGCCCACGAGTCGCGGATGTCTCCGGCGCGTGGTGGGAGGTGCTCTTTCACGACAGGCATTCCGAGGATGGCGCCGATGGTGTCCGCGAGCACGTTCACACTCGCCGGCGAGCCGTTGGCGATGTTGAAGATCTCCCCGCTCGCTCCCTTGGCCTCTCCGGCTCGCACCGTTGCATCGACGACGTTGCCGACGTACGTGAAGTCACGCGACTGCTCACCGTCGCCGTGGATCTGGACGGGCTGTCCCGCTGCGATCGACGTGACGAAGAGCGGCACGACCGCTGCGTACTGCGAAAACGGGCTCTGCCTGGGCCCGAACACGTTGAAGTAGCGCAGCACGACCGTCTCGAGCGATTCGTACACGCGACTGAAGCTCACGCAGTACCGCTCAGCTGCAAGCTTTGCGACTCCGTACGGCGAGATCGGATCGGGCGGTGTGTCTTCCGTGGTCGGCAACTGGCGGCTCGAGCCGTAGACCGACGTTGACGACGAGAACACAACCCGGCGAATTCCCTCGTCGCGGGCGGCGAGCAGCACGTTCAGCGTGCCCTCCACGTTCACCGCGTTCGACGTCAGCGGATCCTGCACCGATCGGGGTACCGACCCGAGCGCGCCCAGGTGGTAGACGACCTCGGCTCCCCGGACCGCCCGATGCACGCGCTCGTAGCTTCGCAGCTCGCCCTCGACGATCTCCACCCCGAGCCCTTCGAGGTTCGCGCGGTCTCCGGTCGAGAAGTTGTCGAGTACGCGCACGTCGTCGCCGCGCTCGAGCAGCGCTCGGACGAGGTTCGAGCCGATGAAGCCGGCTCCGCCGGTGACGAGGGCTGTCTGCGTCATCAGGCGCGCATCCTGCCTGAGCCGTCCCGCCGGGCAGCGTGTATGCCGGCTGCGATCGTTCCGAAAGCCAGCCAGGTCAGCGCATCGAGGGGTATGCCGGCAACGAGCCCCATGGCGGCGAACAGCCCGATCGCGAGCACCAGCCAGCACACGCCGAGCGTCA
>DATEXK010000476.1:0-9374 GCA_035257065.1 Gaiellaceae bacterium
GCTGGGGGCGCTGTACCCATTGTTGCGCCGTCCGATCCTCACCTGGGGTGCGACATCCGCCGAAGCCGACTCGCGGCTGCCGGGCGACGAGCTCCTCGAGAACGCCGAGGGCGTCACGACCCGGGCGATCGAGATCGCGGCGCCTGCCGCAGCGGTCTGGCCGTGGCTCGCACAGATGGGCCCAGCGCCGCGCGGCGGTGCGTACACCTACGACTGGATCGAGAATCTGCTCGGCCTCGACATGCACAGTGCAGACCGCGTACTGCCGGAGTTCCAGAGCCCGCAGGTCGGCGACACGATCAGCTTCGGCCCGAACCAGATGCGACTCGAGCGCCTCGAGCCCGAGCGCGTGCTCTCGTGGCGTTCCGAGGACGGCAACTGGGCTTGGAGCTTCGTCCTGCGCGAGAACGACGGCGCCACGCGGCTCATCAGCCGGAATCGCTTTCACCTGCCGACGCTCACGGCACGTATAGGCATGCTGCCGATGGAACCGGGCTCACTCGTCATGGAACGGAAGATGCTGCGCGGCATCAAAGAACGCGCCGAGCGACTCGTGACGGCGGAGCCAAAACGGCAACCAGCAGGAGCAGAACGTGTCGGAACACCCTGACGACGAGACGATCGACTTCTTGACGCGCGAGCGAGCCGCGATCGTCGAGGCGGCGCTCGGGGACGTGACCTCGCGCCACTACGACGCCGCCGGCGAACCCGAAGTCCGGCGGCGCCTCGAAGCGCTCCTCGACCGCGCGCTGGAAGCGCTCGCCGCGCACGACCTGACCCCGATCGTCAGCCATGCGCAGCAGATCGCCCGGGAGCGGTTCAGTGCCGGCTACGACCTCTCGGAGGTGCAGAGCGCCTTCAACGCACTCGAAGCGGCGACCTGGACGCGCGTGCTTGCCACGCTGCCGCCGGACCGGTTCGCGCGGACGCTAGGCCTCGTCAGCACGATCCTCGGCGCAGGCAAAGACGCTCTCGCCCGTACGTATGTCTCCCTCGCGACCGACGCGCACGCACCGTCTCTCGACTTGCGCGCGTTGTTCGCAGGCACAGACAGCGCCTGAAAGCGATCTCGCCGGTCAGAACCGCCGGAACCCGAGCAGCGCACGGCGGGAGTCGGGACGATGCCACCTCAGCTCGGTCTCGACGTCGAGCACTCCGGGAATGCGCCGCACGCAGCGCACGAGGATCTCGGCATCCTCCTGCGTGTTCACGTGCCCGCGCAGAACCACGCAACCCTCACCGACCGAGACGTCGACGTCCCCGGAGTTGAGCAGCATCGTTCGAAGCAGCACGTCCTCGCGGATCTCGTGCTCGATCTCCTCGTCCGAGCGAATGAACGCGCGGACGACGTCGGCGCGACTCACGATGCCGACGAGCCGGCCGTCGCTGACCACCGGCACCCGGTTGATCATGTTGTCGACCATCGCACGGGCCACCTCGGACACACCCTGCGTCGGGCGGACGGTGAGTGCCGGCTTGGTCATCGCCTCGCCGGCGGTGCGCGCGCGGACCTTGTCGAGCTCTCCGTCGAGAGAGCGGACGAGCCAGGCCAGCGGCCGGGACAGATCGGGAGAGACACCCTCTTCCTTGCGGAGGATGTCGGCCTCTGAGACGACCCCGAGAACCTCGCCGTTCGGACCGCAGACCGGAACGCCGGAGATGCGGTGCGTGACGAGCACCCGTGCGACCTCCTTCAGAGGCGTCTCGGGAGAGACCGTGATCACCTCGCGGGTCATGATCTCATCGATCCTCATGACAGCATGATCCGCAAGATCGGGCGCGCCACCATCCGTGCCGCCACCGATCCGCACGCGGCGAAGTACGGAGAGCCACGGACGTCGTCAGTGCAGCGCGCGCAGTGCGTTCGCGATCACGGCGACGTCGATCACTTCCTGCAAGAGCGCGCCGAAGACCGGGGCGAGAAAGCCCGCAGCCGCAGCCGCCATCGCGACCAGCGAGAGACCCATGCCGACCATGACGCTCTGCCGGGCAATTCCGAGCGAACGCCTGCCGATGCGCACCGCGTCGACGACGCGGTCGACCCGATCGAGCACGATCACCGCATCCGCCGTCTCGGACGAGACCGTCGCGCCGACTCCGCCCATCGCGATTCCGACGTCGGCCAGGGCAAGCGCAGGCGCGTCGTTGATGCCGTCGCCGACCATCACGACCGGGCACAGGTCGGGGCTCGAGCGCAGCGTGCGAACGACGTCGAGCTTGTCCTCGGGCGACAACTGCGCGTAGACGCGGTCGAGCCCCAACCCGGCGCCGACGGAGTCGGCGACCGCGGCGCGGTCGCCCGTCACCATCGCTACGTGCCGGATGCCCTCCCGGCGGAGCGCCTCGACGAGCATATGAGCGTCCTCGCGCACGTGGTCGCCCATCACCACCGCTCCACCGAGCGCGCCGTCGACGCCGATCAGGATCCGCGCCATGCCGGCGTCGAGGCCTCCGTCGAGCCCCCGTGCCACGTTCTCTGCGTCGGCATAACCCCGCGCAAGGAGCCAGGCCGAGCTGCCGACCGCGACTCGACGCCCGTCGACGACACCCTCGATCCCCTGGCCGGGGCCTTCTTCGACGTCCGTCGGCGCCGTCAGGACGAGCCCGCGCGCTTCGGCGTCGTGCACGAGCGCTTCGGCCAGCACGTGTGCGGAGAGCTGGTCGACGGAGGCGGCAAGCCGTAGGAGCTCTTCCGGCTGGACTCCGTCGAACACCAGGATCTGCTCGACGGCCGGGAGGCCGAGCGTCAGCGTTCCCGTCTTGTCGAACAGCACGGTGCGCGCCTCCCCGAGCCGCTCGATCACCGCCGCGCTCTTGACGATCACGCCGCGCCGCGCGGCTCGCGAGACGCCGGCGACGAAGGCGATCGGCGCGGCGAGAATCAGCGGACACGGCGTCGCGACGACCATCACCGCGAGGAAGCGCATCGAATTGCCGGAGTACAACCAGGCGCCTCCTGCCACCGCCAGGGCCAGCGGGAGGAACACCGCGGCGTAGCGGTCTGCGAGACGCACGAACGGCGCACGACCCTCTTCCGCTTGCCTCACGAGGCGCACGATGCCGGCGTAGGTGCTGGCATCGGCTTCTCTCGTCGCCAGCAGATCAAACGCATCGCCTGCATTCGCCGAGCCGCTGCGCACCTCGCCGCCGCGCGAACGCCGCACCGGGAGCGGCTCGCCGGTCAGTGCAGCCTCGTCGAGCACGGCGACCGGCGAGGCGACCGAGCCGTCCACGGGGACGACCTCACCCGCCCGTACGACGACGATGTCCCCGGGAAGAAGCGACCCTACCGACACCTCTTCGATCGCCGAGCCACTGCGACGGTGCGCGACTCGCGGCATCCGCTCGAGCAGGCGCGTCAGCTCACGACCGGCACGGCGTGTGGCGTAGAACTCGAGCGCGTTCCCGCCGGCGAGCATCAGCGCAACGACGGCGCCGGCGAGGAACTGGCCGAGCACGAGCGCCGACACGATGGCGACGAGCGCAATCGCGTCGACACCGACATCGCGTCGAAGCAGCGAGCGAACCACCGACCAAATCAGCGGCCCGAGGATCGCCGCAGTCGACACGGCCCAGACGGCGTTCCCTTCCGTGCCGGCGCCGGCGGCGTGCAGAACGGCGCCCGCTGCGAGCGCTCCAAGCGATGCAAGCGCGAGCAGCGGGCGCCACATGACGATCGTCAGCCGGCGGAGCGGGCAGTTCCCGCGCCGACGGCGTCCCGCTCGTGCTCCTCGAGCTCACCGCGAACGACGAGAACCGGGCATGCAGCGTGATGGAGCACTGCGGTCGACACGCTGCCGAAGAAGATCCGCTTCATGGCGCTCCAACCGTGCGCGCCGAGCACGATCATGTCGGCTTCCGCGTCGGCTGCCGCTCCACAGATCTCGTCGGCCGCGGCGCCGCGGTGGATCTCCGAGGTCACACGGACTCCGGCGGCCTTCGCCGCCGCGGCGGCCTCTTCTACCGCATGCGTTGCACCGTCTCGCTGCGCTTCGTCCAGCTCCGGTGCGTACTGCACCGGCACGTAGCCGTAGTCGTACACGGGCACATTCCAGACGGACACGATCCGGAGCAGCGCATCGAGTGCTCCCGCGAGCTCGATCGCCACGTCGGTTGCCTTTTGCGCCGACGGCGAGCCGTCGGTCGCGAGCAGGATGGTCTTCATTTCGTCCTCCTGGCCTCGAAGCATCAACCGGAGCGTCGTCAACGCGGGGTGAACGCGCATCGGTGAGGAGCCCGATGCCGCCTCCGTAGTTCGTGGCAACACGGAAGACCCGCGCCTCCAGTTCCGTAGTTCTCCGCCTCGAGTCCGGTCCTTTCACTGAGCCGCCGCCGTCCATCCGGGGAGAGTCGGAGAGTCCTAACCGAAGGAGGAGCCATGCCCGCCATGCGAGTCGTCGGCACCGGCCACGAGCTGTCGGAGCGCGCCCGCGTGCGGAGGGAGCCCGACGAGTATGTCATCGAGCTCGACGTGGCGGGCTTCAGTGACGACGAGCTGTCGATCGAGGCGCTCGGCCCGACCATCAGCTTGCGCGGCGACCAGCGCGAGCTACCGGGCGACCACGGCAAGGCTTTCCGGCTCCACGAGCGGCTCGAGGAGTCGTTCCGCCTCCCCGACGACGCCGACGCGGAGCGGATCACGGTCGTCCACACCAACCGCGTGCTCGAACTGCACGCGCCGCGACTGAAGCTCGAGTCGCGCATCGTGCCGATCGCACGCGAGCACAACCACATCCTGAACCCCGACGCAGAGCCGTGCTGAGAGGAGACGCGCCGGCCGGCCTCGATCTCGCTGAAAGGAGCACGGAGATGCGCAAGGTCATCATCATGGGCGCCGGGGGGCGGGACTTCCACGACTTCAACGTCGTGTTCCGCGACGACCCGCAGACCGAGGTCGTCGCCTTCACCGCAACACAGATTCCGGGAATCGACACACGCGTCTACCCGCCGGCACTCGCGGGGCCGCACTACCCCGAGGGCATCCCGATCAGGCCTGAGGATGAATTGACGCAGCTCATCCGCGAGCACGGCGTCGACGAGGTCATTCTCGCCTACTCCGATCTCGAGCACGAAACGGTGATGCACAAGGCGTCGACCGTGCTCGCTGCGGGCGCAGATTTTCGGCTCCTCGGTCCGGATGCGACCATGCTCGGCTCGATCAAGCCTGTCGTAGCCGTCTGCGCGACCCGCACCGGCTGCGGCAAGAGCCAGACCACCCGCAAGATCGGCCAGGAGCTTCTCGACGCTGGCCTCGGGGTCGCGCTCATCCGGCACCCGATGCCGTACGGCGATCTCGAGGCGATGCGCGTGCAGCGCTTCGCGACGCTCGAGGACATCGATGCGGCGCATCCCACGATCGAAGAACGAGAGGAGTATGAGGAGCCCGTTCGCCTGGGCATGGTGATGTACGCAGGCGTCGACTACGAGGCGATCATGCGGCAGGCCGAGAAGGAAGCCGACATCATCGTCTGGGACGGCGGCAACAACGACTTCCCGTTCATTGCGCCCGACCTCCTGATCGTCGTCGCCGACGCGTTGCGCCCCGGTCACGAGCTGCTGTACCACCCCGGCGAGACGAACGTCAGGATGGCCGACGTCGTCATCATCAACAAGGTCGACTCGGCGGAGGCCCACAACGTCGAGCGCGTGCTCGAGAACATCGAGTCGGTCAACCCGCTTGCGAAGGTGATCTTCGCGAAGTCGCCGACGACGCTCGATCCAGGCCCGAGTCTGCGCGGCGCGCATGTCCTCGTCGTCGAAGACGGCCCGACGCTCACACACGGCGGGATGCCGTTCGGAGCGGGGCTCGTCGCAGCCCGGGCCGCCGGCGCTGCCTCGATCGTCGACCCGAGGCCGTTCGCCGTCGGCTCGATCCAGAAGCTGTACGCGACGTGGCCGCAGCTCGCGAACGTGTTGCCGGCGATGGGGTACAGCGACGGGCAACTCTCGGAGCTCGAAGCCACGATCAACGCCGCCGACTGCGACGTCGTCGTGACCGGAACGCCCGTGGATCTCGGGCGGCTGATCACGTCACGGCATCCAATTCGCCACGTGCGGTACGAGCTCGAGGAGGTCGGCTCGCCGACGCTCGCAGACGTGCTCGAATCGATCGTCGCACGGGCGAAGACGGCGCATCGCGAGACGATGGCGACGGGGTGAACGCGGTGACGCCTTTCGCACCCACCAAAACCACCAACCTGACGCGGATCTCCGACCTCACGCCGGAGCGTCTCGCCCGCCTGCTCGAGCTCGCCGAGGTGATGAAAGATCCTGCGACGCGCTGCGACGACGTGTTGCGTGACCGGGCGATCGCCTTGATCTTCGAGCAGCCCTCGACGCGTACGCGGGTGTCATTTGCGGCAGCAGTCGCACGACTGGGCGCGACGCCGATTCCTCTGACGCCGCAAGAGCTTCAGCTCGGGCGCGGGGAGTCGATCGCGGATACCGCACGCTCACTTTCGGGGTACGTCGATGCGATCGTGATCCGCGCCTTCACCCAGGCGACGATCGACGAGCTCGCGCGCTGGGCGACAGTCCCGGTCGTCAACGCACTCTCCAACGAACATCATCCGTGTCAGGCGCTCGCAGACCTGTTGACGATCAAGGAAGAGTTCGGCGACCTCGATGGCAGGCATGTCACCTTCGTGGGCGACGGCGGCGACAACGTCGCTCACTCCCTCCTCGAGGCCGGCGCGCTTGCGGGAGTCGACGTCACGATCGCGTGCCCGGCGGCCTACGCGCCGGATCAGGCGGTGCTCGCCCGAGCTCACCGGCTCGCCGAGCACAGCGGTGCGAAGCTGCTCGTGCTGCACGATCCGCGCGCGGCGGTCGCCGGGGCACACGCGGTCTACGCCGACGTGTGGGCGTCGATGGGCGAGGAGTCGGAGCGTGAGGCGCGCGAGCGTGCCCTCGCGCCGTATCAGGTGACGGACGAGTTGATGTCCCTCGCCCAACCCGGTGCGATCTTCCTGCACTGCCTCCCCGCAAAGCGTGGCCAGGAGGTTGCCGCATCGGTCATCGACGGGCCGCAGTCGGCCATCTGGCGGCAGTCGGCGAACCGCCTGCCGACCGAGGAAGCAGTACTGATGCTGCTGACACGAGGAGGCGAAGCATGACCGCTCCGCGTATCGTCATCGCACTGGGCGGCAACGCCCTCCTGCGACGCGGCGAGCAGGCGAAAGCCGAGACTCAGAGGCACAACGTCCACGACGCGGCGGCCGCGCTCGCCGGGCTCGCCGGCGAGTACGAGCTCGTCGTGACGCACGGCAACGGGCCGCAGGTCGGGCTCCTCGCACTCGAAGCGGATGCCTACAAAGGCGTCCCGCCGTACCCGCTCGATGTCCTGGGCGCCGAGAGCCAGGGCATGATCGGCTACCTGCTGACTCAAGCTCTGCAAAACGAGTTGCCCGGCCGAGCCGTCGTCGCAGTGCTGACGCAGGTCGCCGTGGCTGCGGCCGATCCGGCATTCTTCCGCCCGTCGAAGCCGATCGGACCGGTGTACTCGGCCCGCGAGGCCCGGGCCATCGGCATCGAGCACGGCTGGGCGATGGCCCACGACGGGAGCTACGTCCGTCGAGTCGTGGCGTCGCCCATGCCCACGGAGATCGTCGAGGCGGACTCGATCGAGCTTCTCCTCGGATCCGGCGCCGTGGTCGTGTGCGCCGGCGGCGGCGGGATCCCGGTCGTCCGCGAGGCCGGCGGCGTGCGCGGGGTCGAGGCCGTGATCGACAAGGATCTCACTGCGGCGCTGCTCGCCGAGACACTCGGTGCAAGCCGTCTCGTGCTCGCGACCGACGTGCCGTACGTCGAGCGGGACTGGCATACGCCGGCGGCGAGTCGCATCGAGACGGCAACATCTGCTGAGCTCCGACGCTCGTCGTTCGCCGCCGGCTCGATGGGGCCCAAGGTCGAGGCCGCGTGCAGGTTCGTCGAGCGCACCGGCGGAAGCTGCGGGATCGGTGCGCTGTCCGAGCTCGCGGCGCTCGTTCGCGGAGATGCCGGGACGCAGATTGTGTCCAGACGGCCGGTGCTCGCCACTCGGTAGTTCAAGGAAGCTGCGCTGCGCGGAACTCCGGATGACCACCCCGCCGGCCGGCGGTACGTTCGATGCGGAGGTCAACGGAATGCTGCGACCCGAGGACGCGAACCTTGTTGACGCTGCGAGCCGCGGCGATCACCGGTCGCGCGAATGCCTCGTCGCCGCATATCTTCCCGTCGTTCGGGGGATCGCGTTCCGCTACCGGGCCTTCGGCCTCCCACTGGACGATCTCGTGCAGGAGGGCTCGCTCGGCTTGCTCGAGGCGATCGACCACTTCGAGCCGGAGCGCGGTACCGAATTCGAGTCGTACGCACGCTTCCGCATTCGCCGTGCAATTCGCAACGCACTGACCGAGCAATCACGGCTGATCCGGCTGCCGAAGCAGATCGTGGAGCGCCGCCGAGCCATCGAACGGGCGGAGGCGAACATCAAGACCGCGACGGGGCGCACGCCGACGCTCGCCGAGTTGGCCGCAGCAACGGGGCTGTCCCCGGCGACCGTGATCGCGACACGCAGCGCTGGAACGACCCCCGTCTCACTCGACCAGGCCGTCCTCGACGACGGCTCGACGCTGGAGGTCCTCATCGCCGACGCCTCAGCCCGGGATCCGGAAGCCGAGACGGTCCAGCACGAGCAGGTGCAGGAGGTCGATGACGCCGTCTCGACACTGCCGGCGCGCCAGCGCGAGATCGTCACCAGGCATTTCGGACTGGACGGAGAGGCAGAGCAGATCGCCGAAGTGGCGGCGGCGCTTCACGTGTCGCAGCAACGAGCCCGAGCGATCGAGCGAGACGCGCTGTATGCGCTGCGCGACTGCCTCGAGCCGGTTACTCCTCCCCCGACTCGTTGAGCAACTCGTGAAAGTGGTGCCGCGCGCGGACTTCCTCCTCGCCGGGCGCCGCGGTACCGAGCACCTCACGGAGGTGACGAAGCTCCGCGACGAGGTCAGGACGTCCCACGAGGTCGACCAGGTCGAACACGCAACGACCTTGGAGGGCGGCTCCTCCGGGCTCCCAGAACGGGCAACCCCCCTCCGGGCAGATTGTCTGTCGCCCGGCCAACGCGTCGAGACGACAGGTCCTCGCCATGGAGATGACGATCCGCTGTCGCCAAGTGCTCTCGCATCAGGGGAACGCGCAGATCCGCTGCGGAGGATCCGTACTTCTCCGCCCGGCGATCGGCGGCAGCCCTGATGCCGACACCGTCGCCACACCGGATCATCTCCTGGAGTTTCGTGATCTGAAATTCGACAGTTTCCCCGCCGCGCCGAGGGCCGCGCCAGACTCGTGGGCCCCTCCGTCGCGGCTTGCGGGCTCGGCGGGCGGCCCACGGCGAC
>DATEXK010000477.1:0-4915 GCA_035257065.1 Gaiellaceae bacterium
CCCCGAGAGCGCGGGTGCGCATCCGGGGCCGGCCTGCTATGGCGGAGGCGGCGGGCCGACGGTCACCGACGCGAACCTCCTGCTCGGGCGGCTGCCGGCGGAGCTTCCGGGCGGGCTCGTGCTCGACCGCGGAGCGGCGGAGCACGCCTTCGCGGGCATCGATCCGCAGGCAGCGGTCGACGTCGTCAACGCGGAGATGCTGCGCGCGCTGCGTGTCGTCTCCGTCGAGCGCGGCCATGATCCACGCGACTTCGTGCTCGTCGCCTTCGGCGGCGCGGGCCCGCTGCACGCGTGCGCCCTCGCGGAAGAGCTCGGCATCGAAGCAGTGCTCGTGCCCGTCGCCGCGGGGGTGCTCTCCGCGTTCGGGCTCGTGGCAAGCGAGGAGCGGCGCGACCGCGTTGTCTCGTACCTCTGTCCGCTCGCCGAGGCCGGCGAGCTTCCGGTGGAGGGCACGGCCGACCTGCGCTACCGCGGCCAGTCGTTCGAGCTGTCGGTACCGCTCCAGCCCGAGCTCGCGCAGGCATTCCACCGCGCGCACGAGGAGCGCTACGGCTATGCCGACGAGTCGCGCGAGATCGAGCTCGTCGCCGTGCGAACCGCCGAGGTCGTCCCGGGGCCGGACATGACCTTCCTTGCAACAGACTGTTACAAGGTTGACGGGCCTGAGCTCGTGGAGTTGCCGGGTGCGACCTGCTGGGTGCCTGACGGCTGGCACGGCGAGACGAACGACGACGGCACGCTGGTGCTGCGTCGATGAACGTCGAGCTGCAGGTGATCGGCAGCTCCCTGCGTGCGGTCGCGGAGGAGATGGGCGCGGTGCTCATCCGCTCCGCCTTCTCCGCGAACATCAAGGAGCGCCGCGACTGCTCGACCGCCGTCTTCGACGAGACGGGCCGGATGATTGCGCAGGCCGAGCACATCCCCGTGCACCTCGGGGCGATGCCGGACGCCGTCGCCGCGGCCATGACCCTCGGTCTCGCGCCGGGTGAGACGTGCATCCTCAACGACCCGTTCACGGGCGGCACGCACCTGCCGGACGTGACACTCGTCTCGCGCACAGCTCTCGGCTATGCCGTCTCGCGGGCGCATCACGCCGACGTCGGCGGCATGGAGCCGGCGAGCCTGCCGGCCTTCTCGCGCGAGCTGTACCAGGAGGGGCTGATCATCCCGCCGGTGCGTCTCACCGACGAGGTGCTGACGCTCTTCGTCGCGAATGCGCGCAACCCGCAGGAGCGTCGCGGCGATCTCCGCGCGCAGATGGCCGCGCACCGCCTGGCCGAGCGGCGCATCGACGAGCTCTGCGCGCGCCGCGGGCGCGAGCGTGTCGCCGCTGCGATGGACGAGCTGTACGCGTACTCGGAGCGAATGGTGCGCGCAGCGATCTCGCGTCTGCCCGACGGACGCTGGAGCTCAGAAGACGTCGTCGAAGCCGTGGAGGGGGATCTGTGGATCCGCTGCACCGTCGAGGTGCGCGGCGAAGAGATCCACATCGACTTCGCCGGCACTGCGGCGCAGCATCACGGCAATCTCAACTGCCCGCTCGCCGTGACGCGCTCGGCGTGCTACTTCGTCGTCCGCTGCCTCACCGAACCGGATCTACCTGCCTCGGGCGGCGCGTTCGCGGCCGTGCACGTCACCGCGCCCGACGGCTGCCTCGTCAATGCGCGTCCGCCGGCCGCCGTTGTCGCAGGCAACACCGAGACGTCGTCGCGCATCGTCGACGTCGTCTTCCGGGCGTTCGGCGAGGCCTTGCCGGTGCCGGCGCAAGGTCAGGGGACGATGAACAACGTCGCGCTCGGCAATGACCGCTTCACGTACTACGAGACGATCGGTGGCGGCCAGGGTGCGTGCCCCGACACAGACGGCCCGTCGGGTGTGCACGTCGCGATGTCGAACACGCTGATGACGCCGGTCGAAGCGCTCGAGCTGTCGTATCCACTGCGTGTCGAGCGCTGGGAGTTGCGCGAGGGATCGGGCGGTGCAGGCGCGCACCGCGGCGGCGACGGCGTCGTGCGCGAGCTTCGCGTGCTCGAGGACTGCCGTCTCTCGGTGCTCGCGGAGCGTCGCGCGCACGCGCCGCACGGCGCTCGCGGAGGAGAGGACGGCGCGCGCGGACGCACGCTCGTGAACGGCGAGGAACAGCCGGCGAAAGTCACGAAACAGCTGCGCGCCGACGACGTCGTCCGGATCGAGACGCCGGGCGGCGGCGGCTTCGGCGCGCGGCCCTGATGCGCGAGCGTGAGTCGCGGTGACGATTTCGCCCGGGAGTCGTTAACGGTGACAGTCACCGTTAAGAGAACCGCCAGGTCCCAAGCAGCCCTGTTGCGTCGAGCGCCCTAGATAGCGGGCAGGCCGTCGATGCTCTCGGCGTTCTTCGTCGCGATGTAGTCGTCGAAGCCGCCGTCGCGCGCCTGCTTGTCGACCCACTTGTCGTACTGGTCTCGCTTACCGTCGAACCGCATCAACGGCACGCTGTACCCGCAGGAGTCGGCGATCCGCTCGACCTCGACGCGCACGACCGAGCGCACCGCGTGCTCCGGCGGGTCGAACCGCGCGGCGAGCTCCTCGAAGCCGGGATCCTCCGGCAGCGTGACCGTTGCGCGCCCGTGCAGCCGCACGATGCGCGGCGGCCCGTCAAACGCGCAGAACATCACGACGATGCGCCCGTTCTCGCGCGCATGTGCGATCGTCTCGGCGCCGCTGCCGACGAAGTCGAGATAGGCCACCTCGCGCGGGCCGAGGATGCGGAACCAGCGCAGATCGCCCTTCGGCGACACGTTGACGTGTCCGTCCTCGGCGAGCGGCGCCGTCGCCACGAAGAACAGGTGCTGATGCTCGAGCCAGGCTCCGAGCTTCTCGTCGATCTCGTCGTAGATCTTGCCCATGTATCGAGCGTAGCCTCTGCGTTGTGGCCGATGCCGGAGCTGAGCGAGCGGACTACGCTGTGGCGATGAACCGCCCCGTCACCGTCGCGTGCGTCCAGGCGGAGCCGGTGGTGCTCGATCTCGAGCGGACGCTCGACCGGCTCGAGATCCTCGCCGCCGAAGCTGCGCACAACGGCGCCGGGCTCGTCGTCTTCCCGGAGACCTTCGTGCCCGTCTATCCCTCGTCGCGCTGGGCGAAGGCGTTTGCCGGTTGGGAGAACGACGCCGCGAAGCAGACGTTCGCGCGCATCGCGCAGAACTCCGTCGCCGTCGGCTCACCGGCCGAACTCCGGCTCGGCGCCGCCGCGAAAGAGCTCGGCGTCTGGCTCGTCACCGGCGTGAACGAGGTCGAGTCCGAACGTCCCGGCACGATCTACAACTCACTGCTGTACCACGCGCCCGACGGCACGCTCGCGCTGCACCATCGCAAGCTCGTGCCGACGAATCACGAGCAGCTCGTATGGGGCCAGGGGGACGGTCGCGGCTTGACCGCGGTCGAGACCGGCTTCGGCCGCATCGGTGGGCTGATCTGCTGGGAGAACTACATGCCGCTCGCGCGCTTCGCCCTGTACGAGGCGGGGGTCGAGATCTACATCGCCTCGACCGCCGACGACGGCGACGCGTGGCAGTCGACGCTCGTCCACATCGCGCGCGAGAGCCGTGCCTACGTGATCTCGCCGTGCCACTTCCAGCGCGCCTCGTCGTATCCCGACGACTTCCCGCTGCGCAGCGAGCTGGACGGTGTCGGGACCCTCGGCCGCGGCGGCAGCGCGATCCTCGCGCCCGACGGCTCGTATCTCGCAGGCCCCGTGTACGACGTGGAGCAGATCCTCTACGCCGAGCTCGATCCGGCGCGCGTGCTCGAGGAGCGGCAGCGCTTCGATCCGGTCGGCCACTACAACCGTCCGGACGTGCTGCAGCTGAGCGTCAGTCCTGAAGCTCGCGCGGGCGATGCGACGTCGAGTAGACGTCCTTCCGCGCGATCAGCCCGTTCCTGAGCGGGAAGACGTCGACGCCGTCCCACTCGAGCCGGCGCCCATCCTTCGTCACGTTCGCCGTCCACTCCGAGACGGCGAAATCGTCGCCGGCCTGGAAGCTTCGGCCGCGGAAGCGCAGGTCGGGGTTGTTGCGGAAGATCGCGGCGATGTGCTCGCGTACCGCATCCGCGCCCTCGGCCCGCTCGCCTGCGGTGTGGTTGTCGAACACGATCTCGGGATGGTGCAGCGCGTGGATCGCGTCGATGTCCTGGCGGTTCCACGCGTCGTTGTAGCGGTCGATCAACTCGGTGACCTCTGTGGGGTTCATCGCGACAGTGTCCCACGTCGGCGGAGGACGCGCTCGTCGCCGACGCGGCGCGTGAGCCCGTCCGCGTCGAAGCGCTCGAGCAGCAGCTGCGCGGTCTTCCGCCCGACGCCCAGCAAATCCCGGAACCGCCCGAGCGAGATGCGGCCCGCCGACTCGCATTCCGCCACGAGCGCGTCGCGCGCGCTGTCGTACGCGTCCGCCGAGATCGCGTACCCGTCGCCGACCCGGACGAGGCGCCCCTGCTCTTCGAGGAAGCGCGCAAGCGCGGCGTCGTCGATCTTCAGCGGCTCGAGGCCGAGCTGCGCTTCCAGCCCCGCCGCGGCCTCGGCGCGAGCGCCGAGCTCCGCCGTGGCGCCCGGGAGATAGAGCTTCGCGCCTCGCCGTTCGAGGCCGAGGAGCGGCACGATCGCGGGCGCCCACGGCTCCGTGGGCGGTGGAACGCCGGGGTCGAGCGGGTCCGCGCCGGCAATCCGCGCTTCGAGCTCTGCGCGCAGCTCGGCGAGCCACGCCGGCGAGAAGAGCCATCCGTCCGCGACCTGCACGCCCTCGATCGGGCCGTCAACGAGATGGCTCACGGTCTCCGCGCGCACCGGCTCGTGCACGATCGCCGCGAGCGCGCCCTGCTCGACGAGCTCCATGCGCTCGGCGCTCGCGTGCCGCGGCGGGGCGGGGTCGATCACGCGCCC
>DATEXK010000478.1:0-2907 GCA_035257065.1 Gaiellaceae bacterium
GGAGTCGCTGGCGCACGAAGCGGAAGCGATACTCGCGCCGATGGGGGCGTCGTCGACGCTTTCCCTGGTCGAGTTCGTACGCGGACGGGGCGCCGTCGCGCATCAGCGCTACGAGGAAGGACTCGAGTACCTGCGCCGTCCGCTCGACACAACGGCCCTCACGTACCACCCGTTCGTCGGAGCATGGGGTCTGTCAGACCTTGTGGAAGCAGCCATTCATACCGGCAAGGTCGACGTCGCCAACGAATACCTGCACCAGCTCGAGTCGCTGGCAGCAACCACGACGGCGCCGTTCCTGAAGGCACAGGCCGGCTACGCCCGACCCTTGGTTGCCGGTGATGACGCGGCCGAAGCGCTCTTTCAAGCCGCCATCCAGCATGATCTCGCGAACTGGCCGTGCTTCCGCGGCCGCGCGCTCCTCTGGTATGGCAGATGGCTTCGCCGCCAGCGTCGAGTCGCGGACTCACGTGCGCCCCTGCGGGCGGCTCGCGACCTCTTCGATGCGCTGGCCTTTCGGGAGCTAGCCGAAATTGCGCGGCGCGAGCTACGAGCGTCCGGGGAGACGAGTCGCGGGCGCGCACCTGCGGCACGAGAAGAGCTGACACCGCAGGAGCTCCAGATCGCGCAGTTGGCTGCGCAAGGGCTCTCGAATCGCGAGATCGGTCAGCAGTTGTACATCTCGCACCGAACGGTCGGTTACCACCTGCACCGAGTCTTCCCAAAACTTGGGGTCACCTCTCGCACCCAGCTCCATCCAGTCCTACGCGGACTGACCAGCGCGTCCGCTTGACCACGACGCACGAGCCTCGACGGAGTCAGTGGCAATGCGCAGACAGACGGACGGACGCTGCCTGCTGCGCGTCGTCGTTACTTGACGAGCGTGAGCATCTTGAACATCGGCAGGTACATCGAGATGATCACGATGCCGACCATAATGCCGACGCCGAGCATCATGATCGGCTCGACGATCGACGTCAGCGCGCCGACCGAGGCGTCGACCTCGTCTTCGTAGAAGTCCGCGATCTTCGCGAGCATCTTCTCGAGCTCTCCCGTTTCCTCGCCGATCTTCACCATCTGCGCGACCATCGGCGGGAACACCGGGTTGTCGAGCAGCGGCTGCGCGATCGGAACACCCTCGTGCACCTTCTGACGGACCGTTGCGAGCGCATCCTCGACGACCCAGTTGCCTGAGGTCTGGCCGGTGATCTTGAGCGCCTTGATGATGTCGACGCCGGCGGCGACGAGCGTCGAGAGCGTGCGCGAGAAGCGCGCCATCGACACCTTCAGCACGACGTCGCCGATCTTCATCGGCAGCTTGAGCTTGAACTTGTCCCAGTTCTGCCGGCCGTTCTCCGTCTTCTTCCAGCGGAAGAACGACCACAGAGCGGCGGGGATGATGAGCAGGACGTACGGCTTGTTCTTCAGCAGGTCGGACGCGGTCACGACGTACTGGGTCAGCGTCGGCAGCTGGCCGCCGAGCTGGCTGAAGATCTTCACGAAGACCGGCACGAGGAACATGAGCATTCCGACGAGCACGAGCGTCGCGAAGCACAACACCATCGTCGGATAGATCATCGCGCCCTTGATCCGGCGGCGAATCGCCTCCTGCTTCTCGATCTGGAACGCGACGCGGTCGAGCACGATGTCGAGGATGCCGGCCGCCTCACCGGCCTCGACCATGGAGATGTAGAGGCGCGTGAAGATCTTCGGGTGGCGAGCCATCGCCTCCGAGAGCAGCAACCCGCCCTCGACGTCCTTGCGCAACTCGTGCACGACCCCCGCAAGCGCCTGGTCGTCGGTCTGCTCCTCGAGGATCACGAGCGCGCCGACGACGTTCAGCCCGGCCTCGATCATCGTGGCGAACTGGCGCGAGAAGATCTGCAACGATTTCGACTTCACCTTCTTGGCGCCGAGCGAGATGTTCTTCGAGCCGATGTTCGCGCCGGTGTCCTGCTCCTTGATCGACTGGGCGAGCAGGCCTTTCACGCGCAACTGCTCGCGGGCAGCGGGGAGGTCGGGCGCGTTGACTACACCCTCGGTCTCGAGGCCCTGGGCGTTGATCGCGGCGTACGCAAAGGAAGCCATACGGAGTGCTTATCGGCAGTACTGCCGCTGCGCTTGAGGCCGCAGCCGTGGCGTTATGGGCCGTCGGTCCAGTCGAAGAGCGAGGTCTGGCGGGCGAGGATCTTCGCGGTGTTTCTCGGATCCCGAACGACGATCGTCACCTGCTTCACGTACGCGCCGGTATATGCGGCCCCGCTCGGCTGCGTGAGGATGATGTACGTGTACACGGGATATCCGACCCCATCGGGGCCGTTGACGGTCTGGGTCGCCTGGGTCGCCGTGAGCGGCGGAGTGGTGGTCGGCGTGAGCGGAGAGACGCCCGACGGGTTGCAATAGGTCGGGATGGTGCTGTTCCACGGTACGACCAAGACTTGCGTCGTCTGGTTCGTCGACCAGGGCAACATGCCCATCGCCGTGCTGCCCGCGGTCTTGTCGAGGAACGCCACGGGGGCGGGGGTGGGAGTTGCGTAGAGGTCCGTATAGGACTTCGTGTCGGCCTGGTAGGCGCTCCCGGAGTTGATCGCGGGGAAGCTGGTGGGATCGAGCCAGATCGCGCAGTTCTTGAGGCTCCTGTAGATCTCCATCTGCTTGTCGGCGACCGCCGTCGCCGAAGAAATGGTCGCAGCGCGTCCCATCGCGGTGGTGGCGCCGCTGAAGACGCCGACGACCGCGAAGAGCCCGATGTTCAGGACCACCATGGCGATCAGAAGCTCGATCAGGCCCATGCCGCCCTCGTCTCGTAGACGGATGCCCATGCGTGGGGTATCGGCAGCGATGACCGGTTGCTGAACGGTGTCCGACACCACGTGGGGGGTCGGACACCGTTCGGGGTGCATCTGGCTA
>DATEXK010000479.1:0-11394 GCA_035257065.1 Gaiellaceae bacterium
GTAGAAGCACTTCAGCGTCCACTCCGCGACCTCGTCGAAGCCGGCGCGATTCGACGCCTCGTAGCCCGACAGCACCATGTTCGGCTTGAGCAGCGTGCCCTCGATGTCGACGCGCTGGTCGTACAGCTCGGTGTACAGGGCTGCGAGCACGCGGCAGGCCACGTGGTAGCCGCGCTCGATCGTGTGCGTCCCGTCCTGGAGGATCTCCGGCTCGACGATCGGGACGATCCCCGCCTCCTGACAGAGGGCGGAGTAGCGGGCGAGCGCATGGGCGTTCGCCCAGATGCAGTAGTCGCTCGGGAGGTCGTCCGTGATCGAGTACGTCGCGCGCCACTTCGCAAAGCGGGCGCCGAGGCCGTAGTACTCCGCGAGCCGCTCGCGGAGGCCGTCGAGGCCCTCGGTGACCGTCTCGCCCTCGGCGTGCGCCAGTGGCTTCGCGCCCTGGTCGACCTTGATGCCGGGGATGATGCCCTTCGACTCGAGCAGCTTCGGGAACGGCGTTCCGTCCAGCGCGCTCTGGCGGATCGTCTCGTCGAACAGGATCACGCCGCTGATGTACTCCTCCGCGCCCGGGGTCGTGAAGAGCAGGTCGCGGTAGGCGCGGCGGTTCTCCTCGGTGTTCTCGACGCCGATCGAGTCGAACCGCTTCTTGATGGTGCCGGTGCTCTCGTCGGCGGCGAGGATCCCCTTGCCGTCTGCGACGAGCGCTCTCGCGATGTCGTGCAGGTTCTGGGCCATGCTGAGCCTCTTCTCTGGGTCCGATGTCGTCGCCCCTCAGTATTGCGACGCGAAGAGGGCGCTGGGGGCGAAGGTGACGACTCGCGATCGGACGAAGTGCCGGGCGGGCCGCGGAACGGCCCGCCCTAGCATCGGTCGTCGGGCAGCGTCAGCTGCCGCGACTCCGGCCGCCCCGTCCCCACAGGGCAGTTGGCCGGTCATCTCCCCGAAGGCTCGTCATCGAGAATTGAGATGCCTCACCGGTGGATTTCTTGCGCCCGGGTAGAATCCACGGCTCACGCGGACGTAGCTCAGTTGGTAGAGCATCAGCTTCCCAAGCTGAGGGTCGTGGGTTCGAGCCCCATCGTCCGCTTTCGGAAGAGCCGCCGGCCGTGCGGCCCCGTTTGCGGTTTCGCCGAGTACAGTGACTCAAAGACCGAGGCGCGGCCCTTTGGGTGCCCTCCTGTTCTCGAGACTGCGCCGCCTCTACGGCGGACTTCGAGAGTCGAACCCCGGCAGATGTTCCTTGGCACGCAATGTGGGGGTTTCGCTTGATGTTCTCCGAGGTCTTACGTGATCGCGCCGCGCGGGCAGCGAAGAATCAAGTTCTGTTCCGCGGTGCGAACGAACGGGTCAAGGAGCTGAACGAAGCCTTCAGCCTCGTCGTCCCACTCGGCGAGTGGATGTGCGAGTGCGCAAACACCGACTGCATCGAGCGGATCGAGATGTCGGTCGCCGCGTACGAGGCGGTTCGCCGGCACGAGGCGCGCTTCTTCGTCACTCCGAGCGACAGGCACTTCTCGCCCGATGTGGAACGAGTGATCGAGCACAACGACGGCTACTGGGTCGTCGAG
This sequence comes from Gaiellaceae bacterium, assembly GCA_035257065.1. GTDB lineage: Bacteria > Actinomycetota > Thermoleophilia > Gaiellales > Gaiellaceae > Palsa-739. The sequence continues at coordinate 1,572 of DATEXK010000479.1, forward strand.
AGGATCGGTCGGCCCGGTGGGGCAGCAGCACGCGACGAAGCGCGCTCCAGTCGAGGTCCGCTGCCGCTCCGGACATAGGCCTTCGAGTCTCGCGGCTGCTGTGGGCCGCGTGACCGACGAGCCCCGGCCGCCCGAGGAAGCACGCGAAGAACGGCTCGCACGGAACGAGGTCCTGTTCCGGTCGGTGAACGAGGCGATCGAGCAGCAGGCGCTCGAGTTCGGGGGGCTCGACACGTACGAGTTCATCTGCGAGTGCGCACGCACCGTTTGCTTCGAGTGCGTCTCGCTGACGCTCAAGCAGTACGAGCATGTCCGCGCCGAAGGAACGCGGTTCTTCGTCGTGCCCGGTCACCAGGACGTCGCCGTCGAGCTCGTCGTCGAGACGGAGCCGGGTTTCGTGATCGTCGAGAAGGACGGTCACGCGGGAGTCGTGGCGGATCTGGCCGATCCGCGCGGCGGCGACTAGCTCGAACGCGGCCAGGCGGCGGTGAGGTGCGCCCACGTCGCCGAGAGATGTTCGGGGATCACTTTCACGTCGGCGAGCACCGGCATGAAGTTCGTGTCCCCGCCCCAGCGAGGCACGACATGCAGGTGACCGTGATCCGGAATGCCTGCGCCGGCGATGCGGCCGATGTTCCAGCCGAGGTTGTAGCCCTCCGGTGCGTACGTCGCGGCGAGCGCCTCGAGGCCCTGGGCGCCGAGCCGGTGGATCTCGAGGATCTCCGCCTCGTCGAGGTCGCCGAAGTTCAGCCCGTGCCTGTACGGCGCCACAAGCAGGTGGCCTGACGCGTACGGGAACTTGTTGAGCAGTACGAACGCGTGCTCGCCGCGATGCACGACGAGCTGTCCTTCGTCGTCGTCGGACGCTGCGGCTGCGCAGAAGATGCAGCCGTCCTGCTTGTCCGCGTTCTGGACGTACTCGAGTCGCCAGGGCGCCCACAGCCGCTCCATGGTCGCGGACCTTACAGCCAGCGCTTCCAGCGGAAGAAGCCGAGCATGCTCGCGATCGTCCCGACCATCAACGCGATCGTGACGTAGAAGGCCGTCGCGGTGTTGAAGCCCGGGAAGTGCACGTTCATCCCGAAAAGCCCCGTCAGGAACGTGAGCGGCAGCATCACGACGGTGAAGATCGTGAGCACGTAGAGGATGTCGTTCTGCTGGTGCGAGATCAGCGACTCGTTCGTGTCTTCCAGCGCCTCGACCACTTCCTTGAAGTTGTCGAGGAGGTCCCAGATGCGCTCGCTCGCATCGACGATGTCGTCGAAGTAGAGGTCGAGCTCTTCAGGGAGGAAGCGTTCGACGCCGCGCTCGAGCAGCCGCAGCGTGGGCCGCTGCGGGCGCACGATCTTGCGGTACGAGATGATCTCCTGCTTGACCTTGTGGATGTCGCGAACGCGGTCCTTCGCGCGCGGCCCGAGCTCGTCGACTTCCTCGTCGATCTGGGTCAGCTTCAAGTTGATCTTGTCGAGGATCGGGAAGCAGTAGTCGTACAGGTCGTCCAGGACCTCGTAGAGCATGCGACCCGAACCGCGGGAGAAGAGCTGGTGCCTGAGCTCCTCGTTGTTGCCGCAGCGGTCGAAGAGACGCGAGACCGGCTTCAGCTCGACGGCGGGGAGCGTGACGAGGTAGTCGGGCCCCACGAAGACGTCGAGCTCACCCGCGTTCAGGCGGCCGACGTTCGCGTCGAAGACCGGAAAGTGGAGTACGGCGAAGAGGTAGCCGACGGTCTCGTTCTCGCTGTAGACGTCGACCTTCGGGCGCTGGCGCCGCGAGAGCACGTCCTCGACGTCGAGGGGGTGCCAGCCGAAGCGGTCGGCGAGCTGCTGTGCCTCGACGTGGCCCGGAGCCTCGAGGTGGATCCAGGTGACGCCGTCCTGGGTGAGCTCAGCGATCGGCGGCCGCGAGGCGGCCTGAACCATGCCCGTGGGAGCTTGGCGCGTACGGATGCGAGGCAGATTGGGCATCGGTACTGAGAGGGTCGCTTGTCGACAGCACGGGCATGTTCGCCATTCTAGCCGGTGCCCCCTGCAAACGTCCGGGTTTCGACGCTGGTCGGGCCGAGCACCTGGCCCGTCGCCCTGCTCAGGGCGTCAGCTTCAGGGAATCGGGGTTGATCGACTCTCCCATCGCTACGACCTTGTCTCGGTAGAGCGAGAAGAAGACGTCGATGTGGTTGCCGCCCCGAACGGGCACGGCCTTGTTCCACGTCGCATATTGCGAAGGGTGGGCGTCGGCGCGCACATATCCGTGCCAGTGCGTCGGCCGTTCGGGAACGCGCGTCCCGAGCGAGACGCCGTCAGGCAGCGCGAACCCCGGCGGGCAGCCGCGCCCCATCAGCTCCGGTGTCGCACAGAGAAGGCTTCGGACCACATGGCCGACGAAGCTCACCTCCACGCTCCCGTAGTAACGGTCATCGGTCAGCTTCCCGCCGATCCGTTCGCCGCGCCCGTGTTGTGCGATGACGGTGGTCTCGGGCGTCAACATCGTTATCCCGCCCATCGTGCCCAGACCGGTCGCGTCGCCCCTGACGAGACGGGCGTCGCGAGCAAGGTGAGCGAGACGGCGATGAGAGCAGACGGGGTGAGCCGCTTCACGGCCAGCGCTGCTGCGGAGAGGGTTGCCTGCATGTCGTCGAGTGTCGGCAGAAGCCGACTCGGTCCTGAGCTCGCGACGCCCTTCCGTCTCGGAGCCGAACGTGGGGTCAGACCCCGGGCCGTGTCCTGTTGGGACAGGAGTGGGGGTCAGACCCCTGGCCATGTCCTGCCGAGACATGGTGAATCGCCCTCGTCGCGGAGCCGAACTTGTTCGGCGCAGCAACGACAGGTTCGGCCGCGAGCACACAAAGAAGGGGGCCCACGGGGGAAACATGGTTTCCCCCGTGAAGCGAGCTCTTCGGCCTCAGGCCGAAGAGCAATGCGATGCGCCCGGGAGGATTCGAACCTCCGACCTCGCGCTCCGGAGGCGCGCGCTCTATCCCCTGAGCTACGGGCGCGTGGGAACGCCGTAGTGTAGCCGTCCGTGCTCGGGTTCCTTTTCGCGGGGGCGATGCTCGCGGCGACGGCGGTGCTCGCCGCGTCGACGCTGCGCGTCAGGTCGCCTGCGGTGTTTGCGGTCGCCTGGTGGGTGCTCGTCTGCGCCCAGGTCGTGGCCGCCGGAGAGCTCCTGTCGCTCGTGCACGGGCTGCGACCGCTCGGCTACATGCTCGTCGAGGGCGTCTTCTTGCTCGCCGCGCTCGCCGTGTGGTTCCGGGCCGGCCGCCCCCGGCCACCGCTGCCGCCACGGCTGTCGGCCCGTCCTTCGCTCGTCGCGCTGCTTGCGCTCGTCGTGCTTGCCGGGCTCGGGTACGAGCTGTTCCTCGTCGTCGGCACGCCGCCGAACAACTGGGACTCGATGCACTACCACCTCGCGCGCGTCGCGGCGTGGCACGCGCAGCGCGATCTCGGCTACTTCCCGACGCACAACGCAATCGAGAACGTCTACCCGCCGAACGCGGAGCTGCTCGTGCTCTGGACGGTCGCGTTCCTCGGGCGCGACGTCGTCGCAGCACTACCGCAGCTACTCGCCTCGCTCGCGACGGCGGCGTCCGTGTTCGTGATCGCACGCCGGCTCGGCCACGAACGTCGTGCGGCTGCGTTCTGCGCGCTGCTCTTTCCGACGCTGACGATCGTCGCGCTCGAGTCGGTGACGACGCAGAACGATCTCGTCGAGGCCTCGTTCGTCGCAGCCGCCGTCGCACTCGCCCTCGGCAGGTCACGGGCAGAGACGGCCCTCGCCGGTCTCGCGCTCGGGCTCGCTGCCGGGACGAAGCTGACGTTTCTCTACGCGCTTCCCGTGCTCGTCGCGGTCGGCCTACTCGCGTTACCGCGGCGGCGGCTCGTCGAGCTCTGCTGCGCAGCGCTCGCCGGCTTCGCGACGCTCGGCATGTACGGCTACGTGCAGAACATCGTCGAGACAGGCCGTCCACAGGGAAAGGCCGACCAGGTGTCCACGCTTCCGCCGCACGTGACGTTCGCCGGGACCGTGTCGAGCATCGCGCGCACCGGCTACCGCCTCGTCGACTTCTCCGGCTTCGACCCGCCGGCGGCGCTGACCTCCCACATCGCGGGAGCGGCGAAGCGGACGTTCGGCGCATTGCACATCCCGCCGAACCCGACCGCGTCGACGACGAAGGGAACCTTCGAGTTCACCTACGAGCCGAACACCGTGGCGAGCGAGGACTCCTCCGCACTCGGCCCGCTCGGCTTCCTGCTGCTCGTGCCGCTGTCGCTCGGCTTCCTCGTGGCTTGGGCACGACGGCGCACCGACCGCCTGCGCGGCGCACTCGCCCTCGCACTCCCGCTGTACGTCGTCGCGCTCGTTCTCGGCACGCGCTGGAATCTCTACGTCGACCGCTTCCTCATCACGCCCGCCGCGTTGACGTTGCCTCTGGCGCCGACCGTGTTGCGGCGCATACCGCTCCGCGTGGCCGTTGCAGCTGTGGCGGCCGCGACGCTCGCCGTGGCGCTCACGCACGATCTGTCGAAGCCGAGGGGCATCTGGAACACCAGCCGCGCCGATGCGCAGGCGATCCGCTGGCCGGAGCTGCGACCTGTGCTCGAAGCGGTGCAGGCGCGCGTGCCGGCGCGAGCGCGACTCGGTGTCGACCTCGCCCCGCTCGACTGGGAGTACCCCTGGTGGGGACCTCGGCTCGAGCGTCAGCTCGTCTGGTTGCCGCAGCAGCCGTCGACCGGGCTCGATTGGGCGCTGCTCGGCTCCCGCATCTCCCGGCGTCCGCCCGGGCACTGGTGCGCGCAGCGCTTCCCGTCGGCGCACTGGACGCTGCTGCGCCGCTGTTAGCCTCCGCGCGTGGACGTCTCAGCGCACATCGTCACGCTCGAGCTCGCGGAGACCTTCGTCATCGCGCGCAGCGCCCGTGACACCGAGGACGTCGTCGAGGTCACCCTCACCTGCAGCGGTGTCCGCGGCTATGGCGAGGGCGCGCCGATCGACCGCTACGACGAGTCGCCCGAGTCCGCGCTCGCGTATGTCGAGGAGCACGCAGCGCTGATCGGCGACGACCCGTTTGCACTCGAGGAGATCATGGCCCGGCTACCCGCCAGCGAGTACGCCGCGAGGGCGGCGATCGACGCCGCGCTGCACGACCTGCAGGGCAAGCTCGTCGGGCGGCCCGTCTACCAGCTGCTCGGGCTGCCGCGGCTCGGCCCGCCGACGTCGTGGACGATCTGGCTCGGAGATCCCGACGACATGGCGCGCCGCGCGGAGAAGGTACGCGGCCGCTTCAAGCGGCTGAAGCTGAAGCTCGGCGCGGGCGACGGCCTCGACGGCGAGCGCGTGAAAGCCGTCCACGCCGTGGCAGACGCCACGCCGCTGCAGGTCGACGTGAACGAGGCGTGGAGCCTCGACGAGGCGCTCGAGCTGCTGCCGGGGCTCGCAAACCTCGGCGTCGAGTACTGCGAGCAGCCGCTCGCCGCGGGCGATCCGGGCGGCTCACAGCTGAAGGCAGCGTCCCCGATTCCGATCTACGTCGACGAGGACTGCCACACGCTCGCCGACGTCGCGGTGTGCGCCGAGCGTGCGCACGGCATCAACGTCAAGCTCGCGAAGTCAGGCGGCATCCGCGAGGCGGTGCGCATGGTGCACGCGGCCCGCGGGCTCGGGCTCGGCTGCATGCTCGGGTGCATGGTCGAGTCGGGCCTCGGCATCGCGGCAGGCGTGCATATTGCGAGCCTCTTCGACCACGTCGACCTCGACGGCAACCTGCTCATCGTGCATGACCCGTGGCCCGGAGTGGAATTCGTCGACGGCGTGCAGGCGCCTGCGGAGCGGCCCGGCCTCGGCGTGACGCCTGCGAAGCCGTGACGCGCTACCTGATCCTCGCCGAGGGGTTCTCGGCCGACGAGCACTACGGCAAGACGATGCGCGGCGTGCTCCGCTACCGCCGCGATGACGTCGTCGCGATCCTCGACTCGGCGAGGACACCGGGGGAGACCGAGGACGGCGTTCCGATCGTCGCGACGGTCGAGGAGGCGCTCCCGTTCGGCCCGGATACCGCGCTCGTCGGCGTGGCGACGCAGGGCGGGCGGTTCCCACCTGCGTGGCTCGAGCTGCTCCGCAGCTCCGTTCGCAACGGTCTCGACATCGAGAACGGCTTGCACGTCTTTCTCGCCGACGATCCCGAGCTGCAGGAGCTCGCCGCCCGGCACGGGGTCGAGCTGCGCGACCTGCGGCGCCCGCCCGCCGATCTCTCGACCGCGACCGGGGCGAACCTCGACGTGCCGGGGACGATCGTGCTCACGGTCGGCTCGGACTGCGCGATCGGGAAGATGACGGTGGCGCTCGAGCTCGACCTCGAGGCGCGGCGGCGGGGCATCGCCTCGATCTTCGTCCCGACCGGCCAGACCGGCATCGCGATCGCGGGCTGGGGCATCTCGGTCGACGCGGTCGTCGCCGACTTCATCGCCGGCGCGGCCGAGCGGCTCCTCGTCGAGGGCGCCGAACGCCTCGGGCTCGCAGAGGGTGGGGAGGGGCTGCTCTGGATCGAAGGCCAGGGCTCGATCGTCCATCCCGTCTACTCCGGGGTCACGCTCGGCCTCTTTCACGGCAGCGTGCCGCACCTGCTGCTCCTCTGCCACGAGGCCGGTCGTACCGAGATCGAGGGGGCGGGCGGCGGGCCGCATCCGATCCCGCCGCTGCGGGAGCTCGTCGAGCTGCACGAACGGCTCTCGCTGCCGGCGAGACCCGCGCGGGTCGCCGCCGTCGCGCTCAACACGCGGGCGCTCGACGAGGCCGCCGCCCGCGCGGCGATCGCGGCGGCGGAAGACGAGACGGGATTGCCCGCCGACGACCCCGTTCGTTTCGGCGCAGGGAAGATCCTGGCCGCCTTCTCCGTCTAGCCACTGAAGGGCAAGCCCGCGGCATAGCCAAGAAGGGGGTTGAATTTCGGCCTCCGGAACGCTGTACTGCGGGGGAGTAGCGGTCGACTCGAAGGGAACGAGGGCGTGAACAAGCTCATTGCGGCGATCATTGGCGCGCTCGCGCTGGTGATCACGGGCGTTGCCGCGGCAGGCCCGCAAATCGGCTTTGCCGAGGACGGCACGAAGTTCGCCGAGGACGGCGGAGCGCGCCTCTTCGACGAGATGACCAAGATCTCGACCACGACGAACCGCGTTGCGGTGTTCTGGGACGGCTCGTCGAACATCGTCGACCAGGCGTTCCTCGATCGGATGATCCCGGTCGCCAGGACGAAGAAGATCCAGGTCGTCTTCGCGATCTACCCGCAAAAGGCGTCGCTGGCGCCGACGAGCCAGAGCAGCGCCGACTCGTTCTGCGACTACGCGGTGAAGGTCATGCAGCGCTATCCGTATGTGCGCAAGGTGATCATCGGCAACGAGCCGAACCAGCCGAAATTCTGGCAGCCGATGTGGAACGGGAGCCAGCCGGCGTCGCCTGCGGCGATGGAGGTCGTGCTCGCGAGCTGCTACGACAAGTTGAAGGCCTTCGACTCGTCACTCGACGTGATCGGGGTCGGTCTCTCGCCGCGCGGCAACGACGATCCGGGCGCGTCGAGCAACTCGTCGATCTCGCCGGTGCGCTGGATCAAGGCGCTCGGCGACGCCTACCGCTCGAGCGGTCGCTCGAAGCCGCTCTTCGACGAGTGGTCGTGGCACTGCTATCCGAACGTCAACACGGACGAGGTCGAGACCGGCTATGCCTGGCCGAACACGGGCTGCGTCAACGCCGCGCGCGTCAAGCTCGCGCTCTGGGACGCGTTCCACGGGACCGGCCAGCCGACGCTGCCGGGCTATCCCGTCGACACGACGGGCTCGACCCTGTACGGGAGCACTGCGCGGATGTTCATCGACGAGACGGGCTGGCAGGTCGACACCACCGGCCGTCCCGGCTACACGAACACGGAGAACATTCCGGTGGTCAGCGAGGCGAAACAGGCCGAGGACTACGAGAAGCTCGTGCACCTGGCGAACTGCGAGCCGACGCTGACGGCGTTCCACATCTTCCACGAGATCGACGAGGCCGACCGCACCGGGTTCCAGAGCGGCGTCCTCTGGGTCGACTTCTCCGAGCGCGCTTCGGCGCTCTCGACGCCGAACTCGGTGCAACACGCGATCAAGGCCGACAACGGCGGTTGCGCGGGCGGCGTCTGGCAGACGCTCGGCAGCTTCCTCTACGCGAGCAACGCCGTCGTGCCGCTGTACAAGACGTTCCCCTACCAGGGTGCGCAGCCGTACGCGGTGAAGACCGTGAGCGGCGGCGGGATCTACATCTCGCTCACCGCCGGCGAGGGATTCACGTACTCGGTCAGCTTCAAGAACGGCTCGCAGACCGCCAGTGCGAACGGCGCGGCGCCGCGCACGACGACGACGGTCAAGATCCCGACCGGCTTCGGGAGCGGGTCGGCGACGATCGTCCTCAAGGCCGAGTCGAACCCGGCACGCACGACCACCGTCACGTTGCAACTCGGGAACGGCACGACCAAGGGCGGAAGCACCGGCAAGCCGAAACCGCACCCGAAACCGAGGAAGCACAAGCACAAATAGCCGGAAGAGAAACGCACGGCCCGAAGGCCGCGGAGTAGCCGTCCGGCGTACCGCGGCCTTCGCGCTGGAGCCGAAAGGGGTAGGACCGGCGACCGGGAAAGATGGGCCGGACGGCATGGGGCCGCCCGTCGAACGTTGCCGATCACCGTACGACACAACCGGGTCAGAGAACGAAAGGGCACAACTTGAAGAAGCTTGCTGCGGCGCTTGTATTGGGCTGCGCGTTCCTCGCGACAGGGGTCGCCGGAGCGTCAACAGGACACACGAGCTCGGGCGTCCGCGCTGCGGCCGCTCCGCCCATCAACTGGGGGGTCGCCGACGACGCGTCGAAGTTCGCCGACGACGGCGGCAGCTGGTTCTATGGCCAGCTCCACGGCGCGAACCTGACCGAGAACCGCTGGACGGTCTCGTGGGATTCGTCGCATCCGACGGCGATCAGCGAGCTCGCCTTCCTCCAGCGCGCGGCGCCGAAGGCGCAGGCCGCCGGCATCCACGTGGTCCTCGCGCTCTACGGGCGTCCCGCGACCGCGAACGACCCGACTGCGTTCTGCGCGTGGGCCGCACAGGTCGCATCGCTCGCGAAACAGTGGGGCATCCACGACTTCATCGTGTGGAACGAGCCGAACACGGCGCTCTACTGGTCGCCTCAGGACGCGGGCGCGCCGGCCAAGTACGAGGCGCTGCTCGCGCAGTGCTACGACACGATCCATACGGCCGACTCCCAGGCGCGGGTGATCGGGTTCGGCCTCTCGCCGCGCTCGAACGGCCCGTCGCAGACCGCGCCGATTCCGTTCATCGCGGGCGTCGGAGCCGCCTACAAGGCGTCGGGGCGCCAGGCGCCGATCATGGATCAGCTGTCGATCCACCCGTATCCGAACCCGAACAGCCCGACCGACTCGCCCGACGTCGGCTATGCCGCCACGAGCAACTACGGCGTGCCGAACCTCGATCGCGTCAAGCAGGCGATCTACGACGCCTTCAACGGGACGGGTCAGCCGACCACGCTGAACGGTCTCACGTTCCGCATCGACGAGCTGGGCTGGCAGACGGACACGACGCAGTACTCCCAGTACTACAACCAGGAGAACGTCAAGGTCATCAGCGAGCAGCAGCAGGTCGACTACCTCAAGACGACGGCCGAGAAGTACTTCGCGTGTGACCCGACGGTCACCGACGTCGAGCTCTTCCTCCTCGGCGACGAGCCCACGCGCAACGGTCGCAGCCAGGACGGCAGCACCGTGCTCGGCGGCGGCTGGCAGAGCGGTCTG
>DATEXK010000480.1:0-3163 GCA_035257065.1 Gaiellaceae bacterium
CGCGACGGACGCGTGTTTGGCAAACGACCGCCGGTCCAAAGCGTGACAGGGGGCGGCTTGGTCGCGCGCCCGCCCGCTGACACGGACCTGAGCCTCCCGCATGTTGCGATAGCAGGCGACACCTACACGATCGTCGTGTCGAAGCACGCGAGCCGTCGCGAACGCGCCAAGGCTCTCGCGCCGCTCTATCGGACGGAGCTTCTCGCGCCTGAACGAGCATGAGCCGAGCGAGTGCCTGCTCTCACGCCCGCGGGCTCCGTTCCCGGAGCCCGCGTGCTCGTTCCTATCTGAATTTCCGGTCGGCGCCCGCTGCCATGACGAAGGCCGCAACTACGCCGATGAAGTACAAGATACGCGCGGTGCGCAGCTTGACCATTGGATGGCTCCTCCCGGTTTATCGGACTCCTCTGTCGTAGTCCGGCGGTCGCGGGTCCGTCGATCACCCGTCCGGGGCATTGAAAAGGGGTATCCCTCGAATGAGCGGCTGGATCCCTCGTCCGAGTGCCGATCACGGAGTTCACGGCCCTCGTGACTGCGATGAGCTCCAGCATGCGTACATATTCCTTCTGCGTCGGCGGCGCGTTCTGGATCTCGCTCGCAACGTGGCTGCTCGTCAATCCTGCGTCGCTGTCCGGTGCTGCGCTGCTCGCGCCGCTCGTCGCGGTCGCGGTTGCCGGCGAGGAGCTCGTGATGCGCAGGCGGGGCGACGGGGACTCTGCGGCACTCTCCCTCTCCGCGGTGGCGCACGTGGCTGCAGCGGTGCTGCTGGTACCGGTTGGGGCTGCACTCGCCGCCGCGCTCGGCGTGCTGATCAGCGACGGGTTGCGTCGCGACGGCCGTCAGTATCTTCTCGTCAACTCGGCGATGTTCGGCGGCGCGACGTGGGTCGCGGCCGTCGTGTACCGCTCGCTGGTCGGAACCCACCTCTCGTGGACGTTCGCGGCGATCCCCGCGTTGCTCGTGCTGATCGGCGTCCGTTACCTCGTGACGAGCGCCGTCTTCGCAGGCGGAATGGCGGCGATGGGTACGGGCCCCTTTGTCGGCCTCGCCTGGCGGGCGGTCGTCGAGGAGGTGCCGGCAACCGTCGGCGAGGGAAGCCTCGGTGTGCTCGTGGCCTACGGCTTCGGGGCGAGCCCCATGTTGTTGCCGTTTCTCCTGCCGCTCCTCGCAGCGCTCTTCTACGCAAGGGCGAACCTCGAGCGCCTACGACGCGAGACCCAGGAGGCGCTGCAAGCAATGGCAGACGTCATCGATGCGCGAGACCCATCGACGACCGAACACTCGGAGCGGGTCGCAGAGCTCGTCGGGCGGTTTGTCGCCGCGGTCGATCTGCCACGCCGTGAGTCGGAGCGGCTCGTCGCTGCAGCCCGCTTCCACGATCTCGGGAAGATCGCAGTCGACACGAGGACACTGGCGGCCGCGGAGCGCCTGACCGAGGAAGAGACGGCGCAGATCCGCATGCACCCTCGTGTCACAGCGCGCCTGCTGCGTCCGTTTTCCTTCGCGCGCGAGATCTCGGAGTTCGCAGCCCTCCACCACGAGCGCTGGGACGGCACCGGCTACTTCGGGGTCGCCGGCCCCGAAGTGCCGATCGAGGCCCACGTGCTCGTCGCCGCCGACAGCTACGACGCAATGACGTCGGCTCGCCCCTACCGTCCGCCGTTGAGCCGGCAGGAAGCGGTCGCGGAGCTCCTCGACAAGGCGGGCGCGCAGTTCCATCCGACTGTCGCGCGCGCCTTCGCAGCGGTGCTTCTGGACGAACCGCTGCACGAACGCCTCTCGGAGAGCGAGCTCGCGGAGCTGCGGAAGTCGTTCAGCCGCATCCGCGTTGCGTCCGCTCCCGCTCGCAACGTGATCGCAGACCCCCGTCTGGCGACGATGGCCGCGCTCGTCTCGACGCTCGTCACGTTCGGCATCCCTGGCACGCCGGTCGGCGTCCCGCTCGCACTCACGGGCCTCACGTGCTGTCTGCTCTGCTACTGGCTCACAGCGCAGGTGCGCGTACGGACGCGGCGCTCGCGCGCCCAGGCCGCGGTCGCCGCGAAGGCGGCGCCGGAGGTCGTCCTCGCCGCTGCGGGCTTCGACGCCTGGGTGGCCCTCACGACGGTCGACCAGAACGATGTCCTGTGTGCGCCGCACGGACGCGTCACCGACGCGGAACTGCGGGAGGTGCAGAGCTGGCTTCGGGTCGGTGCCCACGAGCGGCTGAAGCGACTCTCGACCGGGACATGGGCCCTGCGCTCGACGCACACACGACAAGACCGCCGGCTCGTGCTCGGGCTCCGGCGCCGGCCTCACGTGTACGAGCTCGAGTTGGGACACTGGCTCGCCGACGCGATCCTCGAGAACCTTCCGCCTCTGCGAACGGTGACGCCCCGGCAGGCGAGAGGCGAGCGTGCACTCGCGCTCGTCGAGCTGTGCGCCTTCGAGCGGCTGCGCCGCGGGGCCGGGCAGCTCGTTGCCGAGCGGATCGTGGCCGAGACGGAGCGCCGGCTCCGCTCGGCGCTGCGTCCTGACGACGCCGTCGTTCGCCTCGGCGACGACGTCTTCGCCATCTCGATGGTGATCGGCGGCACCGACCTGGAGACGCTGGAGCGGCGACTCTGCCGAGCGGTAGCAACGGTCCCCGTCCCGCAACGACTCGAGCGGCTGCGTCCGCGCGTCGTGGTGGCGCACGTCGCCGACGCACACCTGATTCCCGAGCTCGCCGACGTCGAACGACGCCTTCTTCCGATCCCTGTCCCCGTCATCGCGTGACCCTCGGCATTGCCTGCCTGGTCGGTGTGGGCCTCGCCTGCGCCGCCGGCGCGAGCCTGCAACTCCTCGCCGAAGTTCGGCTCCGCTGGACGGGCCTGGTGCTCGTCGCACTTGCGGTCCAGCTCCTCCTCTTCGCTGTGCACGTGAAGTTGCCGCACGGAATCTCGACAACCAACGCCCACCTGGCGTCGTACTCCTTGCTGCTCGTCTTCGCCGTTCGCAACAGCCGTATTCCCGGCTTCACGCTGGCCGGGCTCGGGCTCGCAAGCAACGCCCTCGCCATCTTCCTAAACGGTGGCCGGATGCCGGTCAGCGTCAAAGCGTGGGCGGACGCTGCTGGGACCGGAAGCCACACGTTCGCCGGCAGCGTCTACAACAACGTCGTCGCTGCCAGCAACGGCTCACA
>DATEXK010000481.1:0-16393 GCA_035257065.1 Gaiellaceae bacterium
CCACCGAGCATTTGACGGAACTGTGCGCCGAGCGCAATCCGTCGCGGAGCCGAGCTTGCTCGGCGCAGCAGTGACGCCGCCCGGCCGTGAGCGCGCCACCAGAAGGGGGCCCGCGGGGGAAACCGGTTTCCCCCGCGAAGCGAGCGGAGCGAAGCGTTAGAGGGGGATGTTGCCGTGCTTGCGTTTTGGGCGTGGCTCCGCCTTTGTCAGCGCGGTCTCGAGCGCGTCGATCAGGACGGGCCGCGTGCGCCGCGGCTCGATCACGTCGTCGACGTAGCCGCGCTCGGCGGCGGAGTAGGGGTTCGCGAAGCGCTCCTTGTAGTCGGCGATCAGCTCCGCGCGGCGCGCTTCCGGGTCGTCGGCGTCGGCGAGCTCGCCGCGGAAGACGATGTTGACGGCGCCCTCCGGCCCCATCACCGCAACCTCGGCGGTCGGCCACGCGAAATTGAAGTCGGCGCGGATGTGCTTCGAGCTCATGACGTCGTAGGCGCCGCCGTACGCCTTGCGCGTGATCACGGTCAGCTTCGGCACCGTTGCCTCGGCGTACGCGTACAGCAGCTTGGCTCCGTGCCGGATGATCCCGCCCCACTCCTGCGCGGTGCCGGGCAGAAAGCCCGGCACGTCGACGAACGTCACGAGGGGAATGTTGAAGGCGTCGCACGTACGCACGAACCGGGCCGCCTTGTCGGATGCGTCGATGTCGAGTACCCCCGCGAGCGACTGCGGCTGGTTGCCGACGACGCCGACCACATGACCCCCGAGACGCGCGAAGCCGGTGACGATGTTCTGCGCCCACTGCTCGTGCACTTCGAGGAACTCCCCGACGTCGATGACGCGGCGGATCACCTCGAGCATGTCGTACGGCTTGTTCGGAGTGTCCGGGATCAGCGTGTCGAGCTCCGCGTCCTCGCGGTCGCTCGGGTCCGTCGGCGTCGCGAAGGGCGGCTGCTCGGCGTTGTTCTGCGGCAGGAAGGAGATGAGGTAGCGCGCGTCCTCGAGACACGAAGCCTCGTCGGGCGCGGTGAACTGCGCGACGCCGGACTTCGCCGCGTGCGTCGACGCACCGCCGAGCTGCTCGAACGTCACCTCTTCCCCCGTCACGGTCTTCACGACGTCGGGGCCGGTGATGAACATGTACGACGAGCCTTCGACCATGAAGATGAAGTCGGTGATCGCAGGCGAGTACACGGCGCCCCCCGCGCATGGGCCCATCACGAGTGAGATCTGCGGCACGACTCCGGACGACTGCACGTTGCGCCAGAAGATCTCGGCATAGCCTGCAAGCGAGACGACGCCTTCCTGGATGCGCGCACCGCCGGAGTCGTTGATGCCGATCACAGGGCAGCCGTACTTCACCGCGAGGTCCATCACCTTGCAGATCTTCTCGGCGAACACCTCGCTCAGCGAGCCGCCGAACACAGTGAAGTCCTGGGAGAAGACGAAAACCTTGCGGCCGAACACGGTGCCGTACCCCGTCACGACCGCGTCGCCGTACGGACGCCTGTCCATCATCCCGAAGTTCGACTCGCGGTGACGCACATATCGGTCGAGCTCGACGAACGAGCCCTCGTCGCAGAGCTGCACCGCCCGCTCGCGCGCCAGTAACCGCCCCTCGTCGCGACGCTTCTGCACCGCCTTGTCCGTGCCGGCGTGCAACGCCTCCTCGCGCAACTCGCGCAGCCACTCGAGCCGCTCTTGTGTCGTCTCGTGCACCCGCGCCATGCGCAGGAGCCTAACCGGCCGTTAGGTACGGTCGCGTGATGAGACGGCGGCTCCCTCCGGCACTGCGCGAGCGCGACTTCGCGCTCCTCTGGTCGGCGACCCTCGGCATGCGCTTCGCCGAACAGATGCTCGCGGTCGCCGTCGGCTGGCAGGTCTACGCGATCCGCGGCAACCCGCTCGACCTCGGCCTGATCGGCCTCGCGGAGTTCTTGCCGCTGCCGCTGCTCGCACTCCCGGCGGGACAGCTCGCGGATCGGATCTCGAGGAAGCTGATCACGGCGTTCGGGCTACTCATCAGCGCCGGCATCGCGTCCGCGCTCGTCGTCGTCACGGTTCACGGAGCGCGCTCCGTATGGCCGTTCTTCGCGCTCGCAGCCTGCTCGGGCGTGGCCAGTGCGATCGGCTGGCCGGCGCTCGGCGCCCTGACGCCCGAGCTCGTGCCACCGGAGTTGCTGCCGGGCGCAATGGCGCTGCGGTCGGTCGCGGGCCAGGCTGCCGTCGTCGTCGGGCCTGCAGCCGGCGGGCTGCTCTTCGCCGCACACCCCGAGCTCGTCTACATCGTCGGCGCGGCGATCTTCGGTTGCGCGCTCGCGTGCGTGCTCGCGCTCCGGTACGAGTCGTCGGTGCGAGAGGTCGCCGGCGATGCCCCGCCCGGTCTCGAGAGCCTCGTCGCCGGCGTGCGGTTCGTCCTGCGAAGCAGGATGCTGCTCGGCGCGATCGCGCTCGACCTCTTCGCAGTGCTGTTCGGCGGCGCGACGGCGCTGCTGCCGGTCTTCGCCCGCTCGATCCTCCACGTCGGCCCGGTGGGCCTCGGAGTGCTCCGCACGGGCCCGGCGGTTGGGGCGCTCATCGCGGGGGTCATCCTCGCGCGCCGCCCGCTTCGACGGCGCGCCGGCCCCACGCTGCTCACGGTCGTCGCGATCTACGGCGTGAGCATCGTCGTGTTCGGACTCTCGAGGTGGCTGCCGCTGTCGCTCGCCGCGCTCGCCGTCGGCGGCTTCGTCGACATGATCAGCATGAACATCCGTGCGACGACCGTCGCGCTCGTGACGCCGAACGAGCTTCGAGGTCGGGTCAACGCCGTCGAGATGGTGTTCATCAGCGCGTCGAACGAGCTCGGTGCCTTCGAGTCGGGCGTCGTAGCCTCCCTCGTCGGCACCGTGACCGCCGTCGTCGCCGGCGGCATCGCTACCGTGGCGATCGCGCTCTCGTGGACGCGCCTCTTCCCTGCGCTCTCGCGCATGGGCCGGCTCGAGGACCTGCGGCCCGAGCCTGTGGCGGCGGAGTAGGCTCGCGGCGATGGGCACCGTTGACCGCTCGACCATCTGGCCGTACGACGAGCGCGGTGAGCCGCGGACGTTCTTCTACCAGCGCTACGGCCACCCGACGAGCTCCGAGGCGGAGTCACGGCTCGGCGAGCTGGACGGCGGCACGGCCGTGCTCTTCCCGTCCGGAGCCGGTGCGACGTCTGCGCTCGTGCTCTCGCTGCTGAAGCCCGGCGACACGATCGCCCTCGCCGCGGGCTGCTACTTCGGCACCGGCGTCACCTTCCAGGCGTTCGAGCGCTGGGGCCTCCGCTATGTCGAGTTCGATCAGACCGGGCCGCCGCCGGACGGTGTGCAGCTCGTCTGGGTCGAGGCTCCGTCGAATCCGTTCCTCACGATGCCCGACCTGGAGGCTGCGGCCGCGCATCCCGCACCGCTCGTCGTCGACGCGACCGTCGCGACACCGATCCTGCTGCGTCCGCTGGAGCACGGCGCCGACTTCGTCGTACACAGTGCGACGAAGTACCTCGCCGGCCACGACGACGCACTGCTCGGCGCCGTGATCTGCCGCGACCCCGGCGCGGCAGACGAGCTGCGCACCTTCCGCGGGCGTGCGGGCATCGTCGCGGCGCCCGACGCGGCCTGGCTGCTCCTCCGCGGTCTCAAGACGCTCGAGGTCCGCGTGCTCCGCCAGAACGCGACGGCGGCCGACATTGCGGCGCGTCTCGCGAAGCACCCGAAAGTGCAGACGGTCCGCTACCCGGGGCTCGGCGGGCTGATCTCCTTCGACGTCGCAGGCGGCGAGGCCGCCCGGCTCGTCGAGACGTCGACGAAGCTGATCGAGAACGCCACCTCGCTCGGCGGCACGACGAGCGTCATGGAGAGCAGGCGCCGCTGGGAGGGCGAGCGCGTGCCCGCCGGCCTGCTCCGGCTGAGCGTCGGGCTCGAGCATCCGGACGCCCTCTGGGCCGACCTCAGCCAGGCGCTCGAGCACGCCTGACCGCCGAGCGGCGAGGCCTCGGGCTCGGCCCTGCTGCGGGCTCCGAGATCTTACGACTTGCAAACGTGGGCCTCGCGCGTGGACAGACATGGGCCGAATGGCCTATGCTACGCCCTCCCTTCCGCCCGGGCCAGGGCGACGGGGCCGTTGCACACCGTAATACGGGGTTCGAGCGTTGAATCTTTCGAGGCGGCGTTTCCGCGGAGATTCAGCGCGGAATACCACGCCCCGGCGGGCAAGCGTTTTCACCCAGGCGCTGAGACGTCGCGATCCGAGCAGATTGGGGGGGGCACCGTGGCAGCAGTCGAGCAACGCAAGGGCAGCGCCGGCACCCCGAAGCGCACGGCCCGCACCGCCGGCCGCAAGAACGGCAGCGCCGCGGACGGCACGGGGACGGACGGAAACGGAACGCCGGCAAGGTCCGACGGCGCCGCCGACGACGTTCCCCGGGCAGAGCTCGAGCAGCTGCTCGCCGCACTGACCGCCGCGCGTGACGGCGACTTCCGTCTGCGTCTCCCCGTTCGCGGCAAAGGCATGGCCGTGCAGCTCAACCGAGCTTTCAACGAGCTCGCCGACCGGCGCGAGGCGCTAACGAAGGAGATCGGCCGGGTCGGACGCGTGATCGGGCGTGAGGGACGCACGACCGAGCGGGCCTCCACCACAAACGCAGATGGGCACTGGGTCGAGACGGTCAACGCCCTCAACACGCTGATCGACGATCTCGTCCGCCCCACCACCGAGGTCGCGCGCGTGATCGACGCGGTCGCCCAGGGCGACCTCTCCCAGAAGATGGCCCTCAAGATCGACGGGCAGCCCGTGAAGGGCGAGTTCCAGCGCATCGGAACGACGGTGAACGCGATGGTCGACCAACTCTCGGCATTCGCCGTCGAGGTCAACCGCGTCGCCCGCGAGGTCGGAACCGACGGCAAGCTCGGCGGCCAGGCGAAGGTGCGCGGCGTCTCGGGTGTGTGGAATGACCTCACCGACAACGTGAACACACTGGCTGCGAACCTGACCACACAGGTCCGCAACATCGCCGAAGTGACGACCGCGGTCGCGAACGGCGACCTCTCCAAGAAGATCACCGTCGACGTGCGCGGCGAGGTCGCGGAGCTGAAGAACACCATCAACAAGATGGTCGACCAGCTCTCGTCATTCGCCGACGAGGTGACGCGCGTCGCGCGCGAGGTCGGCGAGGAGGGCACGCTCGGCGGCCAGGCGCAGGTCAAGGGCGTGAGCGGCACGTGGAAGGACCTCACCGAGTCCGTGAACGGCCTGGCCTCGAACCTCACCGGCCAGGTACGCAACATCGCCGCCGTCACGACGGCGGTCGCGAACGGCGACCTCTCGAAGAAGATCACCGTCGACGTCAAGGGCGAAGTGCTCGAGCTCAAGGAGACCATCAACACGATGGTCGACCAGTTGTCGACGTTCGCCGACGAGGTCACCCGCGTGGCCCGAGAGGTCGGCACCGAGGGCCGCCTCGGCGGGCAGGCCAAGGTCGAAGGCGTCAGCGGCACCTGGCGGGGCCTCACCGAGAACGTGAACCAGATGGCGGAGAACCTCACGAGCCAGGTGCGCAACATCGCGCAGGTCGCGACGGCGGTCGCGAAGGGCGACCTGTCGCAGAAGATCACCGTCGAGGCGCGCGGCGAGATCCTCGAGCTGAAGAACACGCTCAACACGATGGTCGATCAGCTCTCCGCCTTCGCGGGCGAGGTGACGCGCGTCGCGCGCGAGGTCGGCACCGAGGGCCGCCTCGGCGGCCAGGCGCAGGTCGAAGGCGTCAGCGGCACCTGGCGCGACCTCACCGAGTCGGTCAACTTCATGGCCTCGTCGCTCACGGAGCAGGTGCGCAACATCGCCGAGGTCACGACCGCCGTCGCGAACGGCGACCTCTCCAAGAAGGTGACGGTCGACGTGCGCGGCGAGATCGCCGAGCTGAAGAACACGATCAACATCATGGTCGACCAGCTCGGCTCGTTCGCCGACGAGGTCACGCGCGTTGCGCGCGAGGTCGGCACCGAGGGGAAGCTCGGCGGCCAGGCGCAGGTGAAGGGTGTCTCCGGCACCTGGAAGGACCTGACCGACAACGTGAACACGCTGGCGGGCAACCTGACCGACCAGGTGCGCAATATCGCCGGCGTCACGACCGCGGTCGCAAACGGCAACCTGACGCAGAAGATCACCGTCGACGCTCGCGGCGAGGTGCTCCAGCTCAAGGACACCATCAACACGATGGTCGACCAGCTCTCGGCGTTCGCCGCCGAGGTCACGCGCGTCGCCCGCGAGGTGGGAACGGAAGGCGTGCTCGGCGGCCAGGCGGAGGTCGAGGGCGTCAGCGGAACGTGGCGCGACCTCACCGAGTCCGTGAACGGGATGGCGTCGAACCTGACCGGCCAGGTGCGCAACATCGCCGACGTCACGACCGCAGTCGCAAACGGCAACCTCTCGAGGAAGATCACCGTCGACGCCCGCGGCGAGGTGCTCGAGCTGAAGGAGACCGTCAACACGATGGTTGACCAGCTCCGCGCGTTCTCGGCCGAGGTGACGCGCGTCGCCCGCGAAGTCGGCACCGAGGGCAAGCTCGGCGGCCAGGCGTCGGTGGAGGGGGTCAGCGGTGTCTGGAAGGACCTGACCGACAATGTGAACTTCATGGCGAGCTCGCTCACCGAGCAGGTGCGCAACATCGCGCAGGTGACGACGGCCGTCGCGACCGGCGACCTCTCGAAGAAGGTCACCGTCGACGTGAAAGGCGAGGTGCTCGAGCTCAAGGACACGATCAACGTCATGGTCGACCAGCTCTCGTCGTTCGCCGACGAGGTCACGCGCGTCGCCCGCGAGGTCGGCACCGAGGGCAAGCTCGGCGGTCAGGCGAACGTCAAGGGCGCGAGCGGCACGTGGAAGGACCTCACGGACTCGGTGAACGGCCTCGCGTCGAACCTCACGGGCCAGGTGCGCAACATCGCCGAGGTCACGACCGCGGTCGCGAAGGGAGACCTCTCGCAGAAGATCACCGTCGACGCGCGCGGCGAGATCCTCCTGCTGAAGAACACCGTCAACATCATGGTCGACCAGCTCTCGTCGTTCGCCGGCGAGTTGACGCGCGTGGCGAAGGAGGTCGGCACCGAAGGCGTCCTGGGTGGCCAGGCGAACGTCAAGGACGTCAGCGGTGTGTGGAAGGACCTCACCGACAACTTCAACCAGCTCGCGGCGTCACTCACGACGCAAGTGCGTGCGATCGCGGACGTATCCACCGCCGTGACCGAGGGAGACCTCACCCGCGAGGTCACCGTCGACGCGAAGGGCGAGGTCGACGCGCTCAAGCAGAAGATCAACCAGATGATCGCGAACCTGCGACAGACGACCGAGCGCAATGCCGAGCAGGACTGGCTCAACTCGAACCTCGCGCGCTTCAGCGGCATGATGCAAGGGCAGCGCGACTTGCAGACGGTTTCGCGCGTGATCATGTCCGAGCTGACACCGCTCGTCGGTGCGGGCTACGGCGCCTTCTTCCTCGCCGAGGAGGTCGAGGACGCAAAGCCCGAGCTTCAGCTGATCGCCAGCTACGGGTACAAGCAGCGCAAGAAGGTCTCGAACCGCTTCAAGCTCGGCGAGTCGCTCGTCGGACAGGCGGCGCTCGAGCGGCAGTCGATCCTGATCGCCGAGCCACCGGACGACTACGTCCGCGTCGCGTCCGGGCTCGGTGAGGCTACGCCGCGCACCATCGTCGTCATGCCGGTGCTCTTCGAGGACCAGATCATGGCGGTGATCGAGCTCGCGTCCTTCCAGGCCTTCACCGACGTGCAGCGCGGCTTCCTCGATCAGCTCGGCGAGACGATCGGCATCGTCATCAACACGATCCAGGCCACGATGCGCACCGAGGAGCTGCTTCGCCAGTCGCAAGGCCTCACGCAGGAGCTGCAGGAGCGTTCCGAGGAGCTCCAGTCGCAGCAGGAGGAGCTCAAGGGTGCGAACTCCGAGCTCGAGCAGCAAGCACAGACGCTCAAGGCCTCGGAAGAGCTGCTCCAGACGCAGCAGGAGGAGCTCCAGCAGACCAACGAGGAGCTGGAGGAAAAGGCGCAGCTGCTCGAGGAGCAGAACCGCCGCATCGAGATCAAGAACCGTGAGATCGAGCTGGCACGGGCTGCGCTGCAGGAGCGAGCGGAGCAGCTCTCGCTCTCGTCGAAGTACAAGAGCGAGTTCCTCGCGAACATGAGCCACGAGCTGCGCACGCCGCTGAACTCGTTGCTGATTCTCGCGAAGCTCCTGTCGGACAACGCCGACAAGAACCTCTCCGACAAGCAGATCGAGTTCGCCAAGACGATCCACCAGGCGGGCGCCGACCTGCTGGGGCTGATCAACGACATTCTCGACCTCTCCAAGGTGGAGGCCGGAAAGATGGACGTGCACGCCGGCGAGATCGCCCTCGGTGACGTACGCGACTACGTCGAGCGCACCTTCCGGCTAATGGCGGAGGAGAAGGGCCTGGAGCTCGCCGTCGAGATCGTCGGGGCGAGTGTGCCGCCGACGATCGTCACCGACGAGCAGCGGCTCCAGCAGGTGCTGAAGAACCTGCTCTCGAACGCGGTCAAGTTCACCCACGCCGGCGGCGTGACGATGCGCATCGAGGTCGCACCGGAGACGACGCAATTCGCCTCGCCGACGCTCGCGAACGCCGACACCGTGCTCGCGTTCTCGGTGATCGACAGCGGCATCGGCATCCCGGAGGACAAGCTGCGGATCATCTTCGAGGCGTTCCAGCAGGCGGACGGAACGACGTCGCGCAAGTTCGGAGGCACCGGGCTCGGCCTGTCGATCAGCCGCGAGATCGCCCGGCTGCTCGGCGGCGAGATCCGCGTCCGCTCCCTTCCCGGCACGGGAAGCACGTTCACGCTCTACATGCCGTCGACGTTCACGCTCGCCGGGCTGGGAGACGAGGCCGGCGTCCCGCTCGAAGCACGGCTCGACCAGCTGGTGCGCGAGGGAGAGTCGCTCGTCGCCGAGGGCCTCGCGTTGCTCGCCCCGGACGCCGCGCTGACGATTCCAGCGCTCTTCCCCGACCCGACGCTGCTCCTGCCGAGCGCGGTGCAGGACGACCGCGACGACATCACGGTGGGCGACCGGGTCGTACTGATTGTCGAGGACGACGCGACGTTCGCGCTCACCGTGCTCATTGCCGCACGCGAACAGAACTTCAAAGGCCTCGTCGCCCTACGCGGCGACGTGGGCCTCGCGCTCGCGCATGAGTACAAGCCGGACGCGATCGTGCTCGACATGAGCCTGCCGGTGATGAACGGCTTGACGGTGCTCGACCATCTCAAGCATCACGCCGACACCCGCCACATCCCGGTGCACGTTTTCTCCGCGGCCGACCTGGACGGCAAGGCGAACGCGTTGCGCGCCGGCGCGGTCGCGTTCCTCCAGAAGCCGCTCGACAAGGAGCATCTGACCGACACGTTCCAGCAGATCTCGTCGTTCATCGAGCGCGGCGTGAAGAACTTGCTCGTGGTCGAGGATGACGACGACCAGCGCAACTCGATCGTCGAGCTCGTCGGCTCGGGCGACGACATCGAGGTGACTGCGGTGCGATCGAGCGCGGAAGCGCTGGCGGAGCTTCACCTCAAACGCTTCGACTGCATGGTGCTCGACCTGAAGCTGCCGGATACGACCGGTTTCAAGCTGCTCGAGCAGCTGAAGACCGAGGATCGTTTTGCGGCGCTCCCGGTGATCATCTACACCGGGCAGGAGCTCACGCGCCGCGAGGAGACGCGTCTGAAGCGCTACGCAGAGACGATCATCGTCAAGGACGCGCGCTCGCCGGAGCGCCTGCTCGACGAGACGTCCCTGTTCCTGCATCGCGTCGAGGCGCGGCTGCCGCAGGAGAAGCGCCGGATGCTCGAACAGCTGCACAACGTGGAAGAGGTCTTCAAGGGCAAGAAGGTGCTCGTCGTCGACGACGACGTGCGAAACGTCTTCGCGCTCACGTCCGTGCTCGAAGCGCACGGAATGGAGGTCATCTTCGCCGAGAACGGCCGGGACGGCATCGAGACGCTGCAGGCAAACCCGGACGTCGATCTCGTCCTGATGGACATCATGATGCCGGAGATGGACGGCTACCAGACGATGGTGGCCATCCGGGAGATCCCGCTGTTCAAGGAGCTGCCGATCATCTCCCTTACGGCAAAGGCGATGAAGGGCGACCGCGAGAAGTCGATTGCGTCGGGAGCATCCGACTACATCACCAAGCCGGTCGACACGGATCAGCTGCTCTCGCTGATGCGGGTCTGGCTGTATCACTAGGTCGCTCGTGTCGACCCCGGAGTGGACACTTCCGCCCGCAGTCGTCGGCGCCGTCGACCCGATGCACGAGAAGCTCGAGGCCCTCGAGATCGAGTTGCTGCTCGAGGGCGTCTACCGCCGCTACGGCTTCGACTTCCGCGAGTACGCGACGGCGTCGCTGAAGCGGCGGCTCTGGCGCCGGATGCGCGCGGAGGGTCTCTCGACGGTGACACAGCTCCAGGACCGGCTGTTGCGCGACGAAGCGTGCATGGAACGCCTGCTGCTCGACCTGTCGATCAGCGTCACCGCGATGTTCCGCGACCCCTCCTTCTACGTCGCGTTCCGCGAGCACGTCGTGCCGACACTGAGGACGTACCCCTTCACGCGGATCTGGTGCGCCGGCTGCTCGACCGGCGAGGAGGTCTACTCCCTCGCGATCCTGCTGGAGGAGGAAGGGCTGTACGGTCGGACGCGAATCTACGCCACCGACATCAACGAGCAGGTGCTGGAGACGGCTCGCGCGGGCGTCTTTCCGCTCGACAGGATGAAGCAGTACACGCAGAACTACATCCGGAGCGGCGGAACGCGCGAGTTCTCCGAGTACTACGTCGCGAAGTACGACAGCGCGCGCTTCAGCCGCTCGCTCACGGAGAACATCGTCTTCGCCCAACACAACCTCGTGTCCGATCGCGCGTTCAACGAGTTCAACGTGATCGTCTGCCGCAACGTGATGATCTACTTCGACAAGGCGCTGCAGAATCGCGTCCATCAGCTGTTCTACGAGAGCCTCGACACGTTCGGCGCACTCGCGCTCGGTCGCAAGGAATCGGTGGCGTTCACGCCGTTCGCAGACTCCTACGACGTCGTGGATGCTGCCGAGCGGATCTATCGAAAGATCGCGTGAGGTGTACGAGCTGATCGTGATCGGCACGTCCTGGGGCGGCCTGGAGGCGCTGAGCCGACTGCTCGCGGGCTTGCACGACGACGTGCACCAGCCGATCGTCGTCGCGCAGCACCGCTCTCCCGAGTCGGAAGACCTCATCCTCGAACGCTTGCTCCAGTACCACACGCGGCGGGTCGTGCGCGACTGGGACGACAAGACGCCGCTCGAGCGCGACCACGTGTATCTCGGGCCGCCCGACTATCACGTGCTCGTGGAAGACGGCCATCTCGCGCTCTCGACGGACGCCCCGGTGCAGTTCGCGCGACCTTCGATCGACGTCCTGTTCGAGTCCGCCGCCGATGCCTACGGCGACCGAGCGATCGGCATCGTGCTCACCGGCGCGAACGCCGACGGCGCCCGAGGGCTGGCGCGCATCAAGGGGCGCGGCGGTGTCGCGATCGTGCAGGATCCCGCCACGTCGGAGAAGCGGGCGATGCCCGATGCGGCGCTCGCCGTGACGGCCGCCGACGCGGTGCTGCCGGTCGAGGAGATCCCTGCATTCCTCTTCGGCCTCTGCTGCGAGGTGCGCGTATGAGCGACGCCGTGCCAATGATCGAGTGCGCGTCAACGCCGGGCGACACCGGCGCCGGCCGCCGCCGCGCCCCGGCCCGCGCAGCCTGAAGAGGCACGGATAGCCTCGGGGTCGGTTGGGGGTAATCCCCTATACCCAGGCTTGCGGCGGACAGGCACATTTGAACCTCGCCGTCAAAGAGGATCAGGGAGCAGGCAGATGAACGGAACGCAGAACCTGGCCGCACGCGCGGGGCGTTGGAGCGCCGCACACTGGAAAGCCGCGACCCTCGCGTGGGTGGCGTTCGTCGTCGTCGCCGTTGTGCTCGGGAAGGTCGTCGGGACCGTCAAGCTGACCGATGCAGAGCAGGCGACCGGCGAGGCCGCACGCGCCCAGGCGATTCTCCAGGGCGCAGGCTTCTCGCAACCGGCCGCGGAGAACGTGCTCGTGCAGAGCCGCTCGCTGACCGTGGCCGATCCGGCGTTTCGCGCGACGATCGCGCGCGTCACCGCGAAGCTTCGCACGCTCCCCGAAGTGCAGAACGTCCGGTCGCCCCTCGGCCGGGGCGGTGCGGGAGCGATCTCGCAGGACAGCCACTCGGTGCTCGTCGAGTTCTCGATCGCCGGCCCCTCCGCCAAGGCCGACTCGAAAGTTCAGCCGGTGCTCGACACGGTCGACCGCATGCAGCAGCAGAGCCCGGGCTTCACGGTCGCCGAGTTCGGCTTCGCGAGCGCGAACAAGGAGCTGACCGACACGCTCGGCCAGGATTTCCGGAAGGCCGAGCAGCTCTCGGTGCCGATCACCTTCCTCATCCTGCTCTTCGCCTTCGGCGCGTTCGTCGCCGCCGGGGTGCCCGTGCTGCTCGCGTTCACCGCGGTGCTCGGCTCGATCGGGCTCGCGGGCCTGATCAGCCACATCTCGCACGCATCCGACTCGACGAACTCCGTGATGCTTCTGATGGGGATGGCGGTCGGCGTCGACTACTCGCTCTTCTACTTGAAGCGCGAGCGGGAAGAGCGGCTCGCCGGCGCCGGAGAAGAGGCACTCCCCCGTGCGGCTGCTACATCCGGCCAGGCGGTGCTCATCTCGGGCGGCACCGTGCTGATCGCGATGGCGGGCATGCTGCTCGCCGGGTCGAAGATCTTCACGTCGATCGGCGTCGGGACGATGATCGTCGTGTTCTCCTCGATGGTCGGCTCCGTCACCGTGCTCCCGGCCCTGCTCGGCAAGCTCGGCGACCGGGTGGAGCGCGGTGTGGTTGCGGTCACGGCCGCCGGCGCGTTGCGGGCGATGCGGCCCCTGCACCGCCGGCCGGACCGGCTCCTGCGGCTCCGGGACAGGCCGACGTTCCTCCGGCGGCTCAAGGGAGACCGCACCGAGTCGCGCGTCTGGCGGCTGATCCTCCGGCCCGTGCTGCGCTATCCGGCGGTTGCAGCGGCCGCGGCGGTGGCAGTGCTCCTCCTGCTCGCCGTGCCCGTGCGCGGGATCCACACGAAGCTCCTCAGCTTCACCGATCTGCCGCGCGACATCCCGATCGTGAAGACGTACATCGAGATTCAGAAGGCATTTCCCGGAGCGCAGACTCCCGCCCAGGTCGTCGTGCAGGCGCCGAACGTCCGCGCGCCGGCCGTCCAGGCGGCGATCTCGTCGCTCGAGCAGCACGCCCTCGCGACCGGCCGGATGTTCCAGCCGATTCGCCAGTTCGTGAACCCGTCGGGCACGGTCGTGCGCATCGAGATCCCGCTGGCCGGCAACGGCGACAACGCGAAGTCGGTAGCCGCACTGCAGACGCTCCGCGGCGTCGTCCTGCCCGCGACGATCGGAAAGCTCGGAACCGCGACGTACGCAGTCACGGGCGAGACGGCCGGCACACACGACTTCAACCAGACGATGAAGTCGCGCTTCCCGCTCGTCTTCGCGTTCGTGCTCGGGCTCGCGTTCCTCCTGTTGCTGATCACGTTCAGGTCGGTCGTCGTGCCGCTCGCGGCGATCGTGCTCAACCTGCTCTCGGTCGGGGCCGCCTACGGCGTGCTCGTGTGGATCTTCCAGGAGGGCCACCTGCAGGGGCTCCTCAACTTCCACTCGAACGGCGCGGTCGTGACGTGGCTGCCGCTCTTCCTGTTCACCGTGCTCTTCGGGCTCTCGAACGTGCGCTTACCGCAAATATCACTGATTCGTCTTGGCTGCTTGAGCCCAGTAGGCGTGGGGGTTTGAGCGGATCGTGCGTGGCCTAGTCTCCAGGCCTGCTATCGGTTGTTCGCCACGCCGCGAGCGCTGGCTTGAGATGTCGGGCTCGCCCTGGCAATCTTCCAGACCGCGCTGGCTGGACCTCTAATCTGGCTCTTCCTCACGGGCCGGCTTTGCCCACTCCGCGGGCGGGAAGTCGGGGAAGAGGAAGTCGGCGTCGATCCAGTCTGGGAGTTCCCAGTTCAGTAGCTCCAGCAAGTCGGGACCGGAGACGATTTGGTAGCCCCCGGAATCGCTCTCGAAGGCCTTCGCGTCGCCGCCCATCGGAAGGTGCGACGCCGGCTCTTGTCTGTTTCCGGCGCGGATCGCCCGCTCGGAGTCGAACAGTGGGCAGAGCGCGCAGCGGGGGAGCACGCCGTAGGCGAAGCGTTCGCGGCACTCGCCGAAGGTGCTGAGCTGGAAGGAGGCGCACCAGGCCATCTCCCTCGCGTGGAAGACGGAGACCAGCTCATCGTCCTCACACACCTCGGTTGCCCGCCAGTGGCGCACCCGCTCCAGCAACCGCGCCAGGCCGGTGTAGGCGGCTGCCTCGACGCTCAACAGGAAGCTCGCCCGGAACCGACCCGACTCGACTTCGCTGCACTCGTCGGCCCCGGTCTGCGCCTCGGCGACCGCCTTCCCGAACCGCTTCGACCGCGACGGCCCGAACACCACACACACCATGCGCTCCATCCAGACCAGGCTAACCAACGAACACCAACCGATCGCCAGGCCTGTCGCCTTCTAGTGGAAGTGCGACACGTTCCCTTTGGCTGCAAGACTCGCTGACGCCTCCGTAGCCCGTATGGGGTTTGCTTGGCGGGCCGCGAGCCGTCTCGAGGCGTAGAGCTGCGCGTCTGCGCAAACAATTTGTGCAGGGTGTCACGATCGGTGCGATAGTGGGTCTGCGTTAGAACCTCGCGCGCCGCGGCGGAACCCCAGTTCTGCGTCTCCACAGGGGTTCTGATGTAGAGGGGGACGCTTCCCTCTCTCCCCGACGTGTACGTGGAGGAGATGTAGGAGATGCGGAAGCTCGGCTTCATCACGCGCTGGCGGATGATGATGTGGTCCGCTCTGCCGGCGCCGGTGACGTCATTGTGATCGGGGCTGTCACGCGTGCGAGCCGGCTGGTCGCGCTTGTTGCCGTCGTCGCCGCGTCGTTGGTCGAGCACGATGAGCCGGTCGCGGAGGCGCGCGAGTTCTCGACCGACTCGTTGCAGCTCTTCCTCAAGGAGATCGGCAAGGTGGAGTTGTTGACGGCTGCGCAGGAGGTCGAGCTCGCGAAGCGGATCGAGCGGGGCGACCATGGTGCGAAGCAGGAGATGGTCGAGGCGAACTTGCGTCTCGTCGTTTCGATCGCGAAGCGCTATCGCAACCAGGGGCTGCCGTTCCTCGATTTGATCCAGGAAGGCACGATCGGCCTGGTTCGGGCGGCGGAGAAGTTCGACTACCGCAAAGGCTTCAAGTTCTCGACCTATGCGACGTGGTGGATCCGCCAGGCGGTCGCTCGCGCGTTGGCGGACAAGGCGCGCACCATCCGCATGCCGGTGCACATTGTCGAGAGGCTGAACAAGATCGTGCGCTCGGAGCGGAAGCTGCGTGCCGAGCTGTGCCGCGAGCCGCTGCCGTTCGAGATCGCGATGGATCTCGATCTGCCGCTCGATGAGGTCGAGCAGATCATGCGCAGCGCGCAGACGCCGGTCTCGCTCGAGAAGCCGGTCGGCGACGCGGGGGAGTCCGAGTTCGGTCACTTCCTCACGGATGAGAACGTCCCGCTGCCGGATGAGGCGGCCGACGTCGCGATGCGCAAGGAGACACTCCAGAAGATCCTGTACACGCTCTCGCACCGCGAGCGCCGAGTGCTCGAGCTTCTCTACGGGCTCGACGGCGAGCATCCGCGCACGCTCGACGAGGTCGGGCGGACGTTCAACGTCACGCGCGAACGCATCCGCCAGATCGAGAACCAGTCACTGAAGAAGCTGCGCGCCTGCGCGGACTCGCACTCGCTCAAAGACGTCGCCTAGGCGAACGCCGCGAGAGCGGCTCGGCCGTACCGGTTTTGAAGGTCTGACGAGCCACGTCCCGGCTGAGCGGCGCGGCCTGTTGCCCGCGTCAAGATCGCGGCCGGCGCTTGAACTCGTCGCAGGTGGCGGACGCCTGGATCAGCCCCCTGACCAACCTGCAGCCGCCAAGCGCGAGCGGTGGGAACATGTACGTACAACGATCGCACCGCACCCCGGGCTCAGGCGCGGGCTTGTAGTTCGCCTTCTTCTTCGAAAGACCCCAAACCCTTCTCGCCATCCGAACCCTCCCGGGGTGAGGCTACCTCAACAGCGGGCGGAGGATGTCCCGTTCGTCGTCGAACTTCGCGACGGCCGTCCCGGTGTGACGGCCATCAAAGCAACCTCCGTCTATACCGCAAGCCATGAACGCCAAGCCGATGT
>DATEXK010000482.1:0-3904 GCA_035257065.1 Gaiellaceae bacterium
CGCCCTAGCCCGCGGGAGGCGTCGCCTTCTTCGCCGGCCTCCGCCCGGTCGACGTGCTGATCGCCGTCTCACCGATCGAGAACGGCGAGCGGTAGGAGCCGATCACCGAGAGGATGACGCCCGTCGACACCGCGAACCAGCCGGCCGAGGAGTCGTAGCCACGCAGCACCATCAGGAAGCCCAGGCCGATCGCCGCGAAGCCGAGCAGCCACGCGGGAGCCTGCTGCCAGAGGTGGAACCGCTTCGTCGCCGGGCCGACCTGCACGTGCAGATTCGCGTCGGTCTCCGGCTTCACCCTGCCGAGCTGTGCCGTTTCCATCCGGGCCGCAACCGGAGTGGCATCGTCGTTCTGCATGCTGCCCTCCGTGTCCCAGTGTTGAAGGGACGAGCCTAACTCGGAGTAGCGGATTTCTCCAGTAGCGCGACGGTCTCGACGTGTGGCGTGTGCGGGAACATGTCGACCGGCTGCGCGCGCAGCAGCTCGTAGCCGTACTCCTCGCGCAGGACCTTCACGTCGCCGGCGAGCGTCGTCGGATTGCACGAGACATAGACGATGCGCGGCGCGCCGATGGTGCCGAGGCGGCGCAGCGCCTTACCGGCAAGCCCTGCCCGCGGCGGATCGACGACGACGACGTCGGGCGCACCCGAGCGCTCGATGAGATCGTCGACGACCTGGCCGACGTTCCCGGCGAAGAACGCCGCGTTCGTGATCCCGTTCAGCTCGGCGTTCTCGAGCGCGCACGCGACGGATTCCTCGGAGACCTCGATCCCCCACACCGTGAGCGCGTCCTTCGCGAGCGACAGGCCGATCGTGCCGATCCCGCAATAGAGATCCCATACCGTCTCGGTGCCGGTGAGCTTCGCGGCCTCGCGCGCCAGCGCGTAGAGCTGCTCGGCCATGAAGGTGTTCGTCTGCATGAACGCGTTCGGCCGCAGGCGGAAGCGCAGGCCGCCGAGCTCCTCCTCGATCGCCGGCTCACCCCAGAGCAGCTCGGCGGGCAGGTTCGTCACCTCGGCGGGACGGTCGTTCACGGCCCAGTGGATCGAGCGAACCTCGGGGAAGCGCTGCAGCACCTCGATGAAGTAGCCCTTCTCGAACTTCTCGCCCGGCGCGGTCACGAGCTGCACGAGTGCCTGGCCCGTGTTGCGGCCTTCGCGCACGATCAGGTGGCGCAGGTAGCCGCTGCCGTCCTCCTGCGAGTACGCGGGGAGGCCTTCCTCGCGCGCCCAGTCGCGCACCGCGTTGCGGATGCCGTTGCCGATGTCGGTCGTCAGCCAGCACTTGCGGATGTCGATCACCTCGTCCCAGCGTCCGGCCTTGTGCAGGCCGAGCACGGGGCCGTCGTCCGACGGCGCGAACGAATACTCCATCTTATTGCGGTAGAAGAAGACGTCGGGCTTGCAGGGGACGATCGGCTCGAGCGGGGGCTCCGCGATGCCCGCGATCCGCTGCAGCGCGTCGCGCACCTGCGCGTGCTTCTGCTCGATCTGCGCCTCGTACGCGAGATCCTGGAAGCGGCAGCCGCCGCAGGTCGGGAAGTGCTCGCACGGCGCCTCGACGCGGAGCGGACCGGCGGTGACGACGTCGGTCGCGAGCGCCTCGGCAAAGCCGCGCTTCACCTTCGTCACACGCGCACGGACGCGGTCGCCCGGCAGGCCGCGACGCACGAAGACGACGAAGCCGTCGTGCCGCGCCACGCCGTTGCCGCCGAAGGCGAGCGACTCGATGTCGAGCTCGAGCTCTTCGTGCATCTTCACCGGCGCAGCCATGCCGCCAGCGTAGCCGTCGCTCTCAGTGGCGCTACTGAAGCGCGGTGACGATGACCTTGCGCTCGCGCGGGCCGTCGAACTCGCAGAAGAAGATCCCCTGCCAGCGGCCGAGCGCGAGCTTGCCATGGTCGAGCGGGACGAGAATCTGGTTGTTCATCAACGAGGCGCGAACGTGCGAGGGCGCGTTCGGGCCGTCCGGATCCTCGGTGTGCTTCCAGTCCCAGCCGTCGTCGACGACCTTCTGGAGCGCGTTCTCGAGATCCTCCGCGACGAGTGGGTCGGCATGCTCGTTGATCGTCACGCCCGCAGTCGTGTGCGGGACGTAGACGAGGGCGGCAGCTGCGCCGTTGGCGTCGGTGAGAGCCGCCTGGACCAGCTCCGTGATGTTCACGAGCTGGGTCTTGCGGTCGGTCTTCAGGTGGATCTCGTGCACGCCGACTATCCTAAGCCCGCCGTGCCGGGGCCGCTGAGTCAACGAGAGCTGGACGCCGTCAGGGCCGACGCCGACCGTTTCATCGCGGAGCTCGACGAGGAGGCGTACCTCCATTTCTCGGGGCTCAAGGACACGTACGACCTGGTGCCCATCTACGAGCGCCACGCGGAGGTCACGAAGCTCGACACGGCCCTCGCGCTCGGCGCGTCGGTCAACGGTGGCCGCAAGACCCGCGAGCTCTGGCGATTTTCGGCCGAGGGATATCTCGCCAGCTTCGTCAACCGGGAGCAGGAGAAGCTCGCCGCGCTCGAGGCAAGCCTCCACGCGACCGTCGACGGCGAGGAGATTCCGTACCGGAACATCCAGCCGTCGATCGCAAACTCCGATGAGCGTGGCCGGCGCGAACGGCTCGAACGCGCACGCAACGCGCTCACCGACGAGCACCTGAACCCGCTCCACCTGCGCTCGACCCAGGTGGTTCAGCGCGAGATCGGGCATCTCGGAGCGCCGAACTACACCGAGCTCTACCGCGGCTTCGACTATCCGCTCGACTCCCTCGCCGAGCAATGCCGCGCGTTCCTCGCGTCGACCGAACGCCTCTGGGAGGACACGGGCGACCGCTTCTTCCGCAGCCGCATCGGCGTGGGGCTCAGCGAGATCGAGCGCTGGGACGTCGCGCGTGTCTGGCGCGGCCAGACGTGGGACACAGCCTTTCCGAAGGAGCGCATGGTGCCGGCGCTCGAGGCGACGCTCGCCGACCTGGGCGTCGACCTGCATGCGCAGCGCAATGTCGAGCTCGACCTCGAGGACCGCCCGAACAAGATCCCGCGCGCATTCTGTGTTCCGATCGAGATCCCGGGACGGGTGATCCTCGTGATCAAGCCGCAGGGCGGGCCCGACGACTGGCGGGCGCTCTTCCACGAGGCCGGCCACACCGAGCACTTCGCGCACACGTCGCCGTCGCTTTCGATGGAGGAGAAGCGGCTCGGCGACAACGCCGTCACCGAGGGCTGGGCGATGCTGCTCGAGCACCTCACGATCGATCCGGTGTGGCTCCAGACGCGGCTCGCGTTCCCGCGGCCGCTCGAGTTCGCGGCGGAGGGTGCGACGCAGCTGCTCTGGCTCGTCCGCCGCTACTGCGCGAAGCTCCTCTACGAGATCGAGTATCACGCCGCGCCCGATGTCACGGCCATGCGCCCTCGCTACGTCGAGCTGCTCGGCGACGCGCTGAAGGTCAACCCGAGCGACACGGACTATCTCGCCGACATCGACGACGGCTTCTACGCGTCGCAGTACCTGCGCGCGTGGGCGTTCGAAGCGCAGCTGCGCACGTTCCTGCGCGAGAAGTTCGGCAACGCGTGGTTCACGGACAAGGCCGCAGGCTCGCTGATCCGCGAGCTCTGGACGGAGGGGCAGAAGCCGACGGCCGATGAGATCCTCGAAGAGATGACCGGCGCGCGCATCGACCTCGAAGCGGTCGCCGAGCGCATTCGCGAAGCGCTCGCGGCTTAGTCGGGCCCGGTCATTGTGAGATGACCGAAGGGATACCGGGCCCGCCTAACCCGGATATCTGATTGGGGTCCCGCCCCTGGCCGGCGCAGAACTCACATCGGCGCAACTACCACATCACTGCAGTACCGTCGCGACCCCGGGCTAGTCGGGCCCGGTCATTGTGAGATGACCGAAGGGATACCGGGCCCG
>DATEXK010000483.1:0-4096 GCA_035257065.1 Gaiellaceae bacterium
TCCTCGTCCTGCTGGCGCTGGCGGCGACGCAGCCGGCGCTGTCGCACGACACCGTCGCACGCGTGCGCAGGGACGCGCAGGCGCTCTTCGTCGTCGACACATCGCGCTCGATGGCGGCGGCGGCGACGAGGTCGGGGGAAACCCGGCTGGCCCGGGCCAAGGCGGCGGCCGTGAGACTCCGCGCCGCGATCCCCGAAGTCGAGGCGGGAGTCGCAACGCTGACCGACCGCGTTCTCCCCGATCTGCTCCCGGTCGCCGATCGCCCCTCGTTCGACGCAACAGTGCAGCGGGCCGTGGGAATCGAGGAGCCGCCGCCGCGCTCGGGGAGCGTGCGCGCGACGACCTTCACCGCGCTCGCCGATATTCCCGCGAGCGGCTTCTTCGACAACACGGCGAAGCGACGCACGATCGTCCTGCTCACGGACGGCGAGAGCGGCCCCTTCGATCCGGGATCGCTGGGCCGCTCACTCTCGGGCATCGGTGTCGTCGTCGTGCGCTTCTGGAACGCGGGCGAGTCCGTCTTCGCGCCGTCGGGCCGGCCCGAGACCGCATATCGCCCCGCCCCCGCCGCGCCTGCTGAGCTCGATGCACTCGCCGCTGCGACCGGTGGTCACCGTGCGTTCGGCGAGAGCGAACTCGCCGCCGCCGCCGCGCGGCTGCGCTCCCTGATCGGCACCGGCCCGACGACGGCTGTGGTCGCACGCGAGCGGCGCGAGACCCCGCTCGCGCCGTTCATCGCGCTCGCCGCGCTGGTACCGCTTGCGTTGCTCATTGTGCGCCGATCTGCCGGAGGAGTACGATCCCGCGGGCGATGATGCGCGGGCTCCGCACCTCGAGAGCGCTCGGCCCGCTGACGGTCGCGCTGATCTCCGCCTTCACATTGGTCTTCGCCGGCGCCGGCACGAGCGCAGCGGGGCCGAACGTCGGCTGGGGCGGCTTCGGCAACACGCCGAACGAGAACCGGCACTCGCCGTTGACGCTGATCGACAAGAGCAACGTCGCCGGCCTCGGGCGCGTCGTCACCGTCGACTTCCACGCGATCGACGCCGGAGTTCGCCGCGGCGAGCAGTCGTTCCCGGTGGAAGCGAACGGAACGCTCTACGTGACGACGAACGACGACAACGTGTGGGCGCTCGACGCGACGAGCGGCAAGGTCAAGTGGCGGTGGCAGCCGAGCAACGGCGGCGTCTACAAGAACTTCGGCATCGTCGCGAACCGCGGGATCGCGTTGTGCGACGGCAAGATCTTCATCCTCACGCTCGACATGACGATCGTCTCGCTGAACCCGGCGGATGGATCGCTCATCAAGCGCGTCGGCATCGCGCAGGCCGTGCCCGGCGCCTCGTCCAACTACGGCTACTCGGAGACGAGCGCGCCGATCTGCGCGAATCACCGGCTCGTCGTGGGCGCTGCAGGCTCGGAGTACGGCGTGCGCGGTTTCGTGATGGCGTACCACACCGATCTCACACCGGCATGGCCGCATCCGTTCTGGACGATCCCGCCCGAGGGCACGAGCTGGCGTCGGTTCGCCCGCCTCGCCGGCGGCGGTGTCGTGTGGACGCCGACGACGATCGACACGACGACGAACACGCTCTACTTCGGCACGGGCTCGGGAACGCCGCTCTACTACCCGGCGCTGCGCCCGGGTCCGAACCCGCGCACCGATTCGCTCATCTCGATCAACCTCGCCAACGGTCACATGAATTGGTGGCAGCAGCAGATGGCGTTCAACGAGTGGTCGTACGACACCGCGCAGCCGCCGCTCGTCTACGACGCGAAGGTCGGCGGCAAGAAGCGCCACATCGTCTCGGTCGGAACGATGGAGGGCGTGTGGTTCGCCTACGACGCGGCGAGCGGCCGGCCGATCTACCAGCGCGTCAAGGTGATCGACCGCACCGAGCATCCGCCGTTGCAGCCGGGCAAGCCGGTCGCCGTCTATCCGTCGTCGCTCGGCGGCATCAACTATTCGCCGGCGTCATACGACGCGAACACGAACTACATCTTCAACGCCGCGTCCGAGACGGCGTCTGTCGAGCAGCAGGTACAGCTCTCGCCGACGGAGAAGAAACGCAAGCGCCTGCTCGGCGACATCTTCCTCGGCCTCCAGAACGGCAACTTCGGCGCGCTCCTGCCGGGGTGGCACGACCACGGCTCGATCAGCGCGATCGACGTGAACACCGGCAAGCAAGTCTGGAAGTTCCAGACGCCTGAGCCGGAGCGCGGCGGCGTCTCGACCACCGACAGCGGCCTCGGCTTCGCCGGTGGCGGCGATGGGGTCCTGCGCGCGTTCGACCTCAAGTCGGGCAAGGTGCTCTGGAGCTTCCAAACCGGCCATCAGATTGCCGCCGGCCCCGCGATCTACTCGGTCGACGGCAAGGAGTACATCGCGATCACGTCGGGCGGCACGCCGACGTCGTCGAACGGCGGCATCGCGAGCGAGCTGCAGATCTTCGCGCTGGGCGGATCGACGAACGAGTCGAAGCCGCCGACCCTGAGTGTCTCGACGAGCGCGACACGCTCGATCCTGGCCTACACCGCTCACGCCGCGAAGGCAGCGCCCCGCGCAGCCGAGCACGCGCAGGCAAGCGGCGCAGGACGTCTCATGACGCAGTCCGGTCTCGTCGTGCGCGCCTGGGACGCGAACTCGGACAACGACCAGGCCGCGGTCGGCCACGTGCTCCTCGGGTCGCGGCCGGTCGCGGGCGCACGAGTGTCCGTCGACGGCTACGCGATTCCGGGGCCGACCGCGAAGGACGGGAGCTTCGTCTACCCGGTCGACATCACGGTCAGCGGCAGGCACGTCGCGACCGTCACGAGCGCCGCCGGGGCAACCGTCGCCGGGCGCCCGCTCTCAGAAGCGCAGCAGTCGGCGGTCCAGGGGCTCCAGGCCGGCTTCAGCGTCGGCTATCGCATCGACGGCCTGAAGGCGCACAGGCAGTCGAACGGAACCGTTCTCGTCACCGGTCGCGCTCGAACCGCCGAAGGGGCGGCCCCGCCGCCGGTCGTGCTCTACACCTACCGGCTGAACGGCACCGTGACCGACGCGACCGGCAAGCCGGTGCAGGGCGCGATCGTCGTCACCCGGACCGCCGACCGCGACTTCTGGACGTTCTCGTCGCCGAGCGACGCACAGGGCCACTACTCCTCGTTCTTCTCCGCGTCCGACGAGCAGGGCGCCGATCCGGTGCCACTCGCCGTCCAGGTTGCCGTCGGGCCCGTGTCGTACGGAGGCGCCGCCGGCACGAACTTCAACTTCAAGCGCCTGAGCAGCTCGACGCTTGACGTGCAGCTCGGCAAGACGCCGGCGGCGGCGTTGCCCGCGTCCACGTCGTCGAGCTACGCCGGCGCGGTCTACGAAGGGCTCATCGTCGGCGTCAACGTCGGCGGCCGCGTGGTCAAGCCGCTGTCGGAGCGCTGGCCGGACGCCCACGGCAACTTCTCGATGGTTCTACCGGCCTCGACGCGAGGGAAGACACTGCACTTCTGGGAGAACGGGCGGCAGTTCTTCTCGCATTTCCCGGCCGCGACCGGCGGACCGGTCGACCTCGCCTCGTGGCCCACGGCGCTCGGGTCGTCCGTTCCGGCCGACCTCGCGACACTCGCCGTTCCCGGCTGATCCGGCCCAACCAAGCGGTTCGACCACGATTGCGATTGAAGGAAGGCCGCGTCGCTGCTACGGTCGTAGCGGCCGAGTGGTGACAGAAGTCGATACCCAGTTCCACCATGCGAGCCTGCTTTCGCACACGGAGCTCGTGCTCTGGCGTCGGTTCATCGAGACCCACGCGGCGATCGTGGGCTCCCTCGACGAGGATCTTCGCTCCCAGAGCGGGCTCACGTTGTCGTCGTTCGAGGTGCTGTACCAGCTCGTCGGCGCGCCGGCCAATCGGTTGCGGATGGCCGAGCTGGCCGATCGGCTGCTGTTCACCCGCAGCGGCGTCACCCGTGTCGTCGACCGGCTCGAGCGCGACGGCTGCGTCGAACGGAACGAGTGCGCCCACGACGGACGCGGCGTGTACGCCATCCTGACGCAGAGGGGCTTCGACACGTTCGAGGTGGCCGCCGAGCCGCACATCAACGGCGTCCGGCGGCTCTTCTT
>DATEXK010000484.1:0-11611 GCA_035257065.1 Gaiellaceae bacterium
ATCACCGGACTCGGCAGCGCAAAGAGCTTCAACGCGAAGGAGATCGCCTCCGGACGGTATCGAGTCCAGGTGATCTTCCCGCACCCGGGGTTCTTCACCTACACCGTGAAGGTCGCCGACCGGGTCACGCTGCGCGGGACGGTCTACGCAATCCCGAGCTAGCCGCTGTTTTGCTATCGTTAACCTGGTTAACGATATGCAATCATCTCATGACACCGACACGGTCTCGGTCGCAGACGCACTGCGGCCCGTCCTCCTCCGCGTCGGCCGCGAGCTGCGTCGCGAAGCCCGCGCGGTCGGGATCTCACCCGAGCAGGTCTCACTGCTCGTGGCGATCAAATACGCGCCCGGCCTCGGCATCCGCGACCTCGCCGCGAGCGAGCGCATCTCACCGCCCGCACTGACGAAGCACGTCGACCGCCTCGAGCGGGACGGGCTCGTCGTGCGCACGCAGCATCCGGACGACGGTCGCCGGATCGGCCTCACGCTCACCGAGAAGGGCCAGCGCGTCCTGCGCCGGGTCCGCTCACGGCGGACCGCGTGGCTCGCCACGCGCCTCCGCGGGCTGGACCCCAAGGAGCTGGCCGCGGTCGAAGCCGCGATCGAGCCGCTCTCCCGTCTGCTGAAGGAGGAAGAGGACCACTGACCGCCGCGCTTCTCCGCTGGAACCACCGCACCTTCGCAAGCATGCGCTACCGCAACTATCGGCTGTTCTTTGCCGGCCAGGCGGTATCGCAGACCGGCTCCTGGATGCAGCGGATCGCACTTGGCTGGTTCGTGCTCCAGCTGACGCACTCCCCGTTCGCCGTCGGGCTCATGGCGGTCGCGCAGTTCCTGCCCTTCACGTTGCTGGGGCTCTTCGGCGGTGTTCTCGTCGACCGGCTCGACGCACGCCGCACGGTGATCGGGACCCAGGTCGCTCAGCTCGCCACCGCGATCGCACTCGCGTGCATCGCGCTCGCGCACATCGCGCAGCCGTGGATGCTCTACACGATCGCGTTCCTCAACGGGCTCGTGCTCGTGCTCGACGTACCGTCGCGCCAGCAGCTGACCTACCGCATGGTCGGACGCGATGAGCTGCCGAATGCGATCGCGCTCAACTCGAGCCTCTTCAACGCATCACGCATCTTTGGCCCCGCTGCCGCCGGCATCGTGTACGGCTTCGCGGGCGCGGGCATCTGCTTCCTCGTCAATGCTGCGAGCTTCTTCGCCGTTCTCGTCTCGCTGCTCGCGCTACGCACCCGCGAGTTCTTCGCGCTCGAGGACTTCGAACGACCCGCGATTCTCCGTGGCACGCTGGAAGGCCTCGCGTACGTGCGACGCCAACCGCGGATGATGCTCGTGGTCGGGCTGACGCTCGTCATCGCCACGTTCTCGTTCAACTTCAACGTGACGCTGCCGGTGCTTGCGTACTCGACGCTCCACTCGACCGCCGCGGTCTACGGGCTCCTGTCAGCGCTGTTCGGCGCCGGGGCGCTCGTCGGCGCGCTGACCGCGGCGTCGCTCGGTCGCGCGTCGGCGAAGGTGATGATCGCGGGGAGCCTCGTGTTCACGGGCGCAGAGCTCCTGCTCGCGCCGGTTCACTCTCCGATCCTCGCGGGCGCGCTCCTGTTCCTCACCGGTGCGGGCTTCACGGCCTGGTCGGCGAACGCGAACGCGTCGATGCAGCTCGCGGCGCCCGACCGGCTGCGCGGGCGCATCATCGCCATCTACTTCTACGCGTTCAACGGCACCGGCCCCGCAGCCGGCCTGCTCGCCGGCTGGCTCTGCGCGCGCGGTGGGACGCAGTTGGCCTTCGTCGTCGCAGGTGTCGTGGGACTCGCCGGCACCGCTGCCGCAGCGGTGTGGTTGCGCCGAGGCGTGCCCCAGCTGCCGCGCGGGCGACGCGTCGCCGTCGGGCACGAACAAAGAGCAACCGTCTAGTCGAATCCCCCGAATGGGGTGCAAGATTCCCGCGGCCGGGGCGTCTTCATCCTCGTGCCGGGCGGTGGGCCGCAGCCCGCCCGGCACGTTTCTCCTTTAGACGATCCGCGCCGCCGCCTGATCCCACGGAAGGGCGCTCAGGACCGCGAAGATACGTGCATCGACGTCTTCCGCACACCCGACGAGCGGTTCGCTTCGCTGCCCGACTACGCGTTTGCGCCGCATTGGCTCGAGACCGACGGCCTGCGCATGCACTACCTCGACGAGGGCGAGGGAGACCCGGTGCTGTTGCTCCACGGCGAGCCCACCTGGTCGTTCCTCTGGCGCAAGACGATCCCGCCGCTTGCGCGCCGCTCGCGCGTCATCGCGCCCGATCTGATCGGATTCGGCCGCTCCGACAAACCCACCGACATCGGCTGGTACTCGTACGATCGCCATGTCGCGTCGATCGAACGGCTCGTGGACGCGCTCGGCCTCGAGCGGCTGACGCTCGTGGTGCACGACTGGGGCGGCCCGATCGGCCTGCGATTCGCAGCCGAGCACGAGGCGCTCGTCGACCGGATCGTGATCCTCGACACGGGCATCGCGGGCGGCAAGCCGCCGGGCGAGCGCTGGCTGCGTTTCCGCGACGTCGTGCGCGAGGTCGGCGGCGAGCTCGACATCGGGCGGCTCGTCGAGGCCGGCACGGCGCAGGGTCTCTCCGACGACGTGCGGGCGGCGTACGACGCGCCGTTCCCCACGCCGGAGTCGAAGGCCGGGTCGCTCGCGTTCCCGGAGCTTGTGCCAACGGAGCCGGAGCATCCGAGCACCGCGCCGATGAATCGTGTGCGCGACGCGTTGGCGAGCTGGCAGAAGCCCGTGCTCGTGGTCTGGGGCAATGAGGACACCGTGTTGCCGCCACGCCTCGCGGCGCAGTTCGTCGAGCTGATCCCAGGTGCGCGCTTGCCGGCGACGCTGATCGACGGAGCGTCCCACTTTCTTCAGGAGGACCGTCCGGACGAAGTCACCGCCGCGATCCTCGGCTTCGCCGAATGAGACGCCGCCTCGCGCGCTGGGGGAAGCGGCTCGGCCTCGCCCTCCTCGCCCTGATCGCCGCAGTTACCGTCGCCGCGGCGATCTACGACTGGGTCACGCCGGGGGGCCGGCCGATGCGCTCTCTCTACCGCGGCCCCTACGTGCGTGTCGACGGACGAGAGCTTGCGTACCGGCAGTGGGGAACGCACGGCTCACCGATCGTCCTGATCGGCGGCTTCATCGAAGCGACCGACGTCTGGCGGCGCGTCGCACCCATGCTCGCCCGCACGCATCGCGTGTATGCGCTCGACCTACCACCGTTCGGCTACAGCGAGCGGAAAGGCCCATACGTGTTGGCAACGTGGATCGACGAGCTCGAGGGTTTCGAACGCGCGTTACACATCGCACGGCCGACGCTCGTCGGACATTCGCTCGGCGCGGCTGTGATCGTCGGCGAGGCGTTACGGCGCCCGCACGCGCTGGGGAGCATCGTGCTGCTCGACGGAGATGCGCTGGGCGGCGGCGGCATTCCGAGCTGGATCGCGTCCCTCGTCGTCGATCCGTACTACACCGCGGTCTACCGCATCATCACCGGCTCCGACTGGATCTTCCGCAAGGGCCTGAAGTCGGCGTACGGGCCGTATGCGCCGCGCCCCACCGACCAGGAGGTGGAGC
Source organism: Gaiellaceae bacterium (assembly GCA_035257065.1). Lineage (GTDB taxonomy): Bacteria > Actinomycetota > Thermoleophilia > Gaiellales > Gaiellaceae > Palsa-739. The sequence continues at coordinate 3,613 of DATEXK010000484.1, forward strand.
GCTGGCAGCGGCCGTTCCGGGTCGCGGGGACGGCGGCGGCGTTCAAGCAGATGATCCCGCACGGCATCCAGGGGTGGAGCCTCGACGACCTGGCGCGCGTGCACGTGCCGACTCTCGTCGTCTGGGGCGCACACGACACGACCGACACCGTGAGCGAGGGACGCGCAAGCGCCAAGACACTGGGCGCGCCTTTCGTGCTCCTCCCGCGCGCCGGCCACCTGTCGATGCTCTCCGACCCCGTCGGCGTCGCTCAGGCAGTCGAGGGCGCAGCGGCGCGCTGAGCAGGTCGGCGAGAGTCCTCAGCTGACTTCTGCCATCTGAGGCGTACAGTGATCACCGTGACGAGGGCATCGCACGGAGCCGGATCGGCGGAGCTCGTCGCATGAGCGAAATCGTCGTGCTCGTCGCGGACGATGACGACGACATCCTGCTGCTCGTCACGACACGGCTGGAGCGCGACGGCTTCGAGGTGATCACCGCGCGCAACGGCGAAGATGCGCTCGCTCTCGCGCATGAGCGACGTCCTGATGTCGCGGTGCTCGATATCGGGATGCCGAAGCTCGACGGCCTCATGGTGCTGCAGCGCATTCGCGAGGACGAGACGCTGAGTGAGATGCGCGTGCTGCTCTTGACGGCGAAGGCGCAGGAATCGGACATGCAGCGCGGCTACGGCGCCGGTGCCGACGCGTATGTGCACAAACCGTTCTCGCCCGCCGACCTCTCGGCGCGCGTGCGCGAGCTGGTCGACGCGCCGCGCGACTAGCCGGGCGCCGCGTACCGGTAGCCGAAGCCGCGCACGGTCTCGATCGGGACGGTGCCGGACGACTCGGGATCGAGCTTCCGGCGGAGGTAGCCGATGTAGAGCTTCACCTGGTCGCCGCTGACGCCGTACGTGTCACCCCAGACGAGCTGGAGCAGCTGCTCTCGACTGAGCACCTGCCGTGGGTTGCGGACGAAGGTCGAAAGCAGCCGGAACTCGAGCGGCGTCAACTGGATCTCGCGGTCACCAACGTGAACGCTGCGCTGTCCCCAGTCGATCGAGAGGTAGGCGTCGGCGTAACGCTCCTGCTCTTCGTGCGCGGTGACTTGCGCGGCGCGGCGGAGGAGCGCCTGGACGCGCGCGACGAGCTCCTGCTTGCCGAACGGCTTGACGACGTAGTCGTCTGCGCCGGCCTGGAGGCCCCGGACGCGCTCGAGCTCGTCGCCGCGCGCGGTGAGCATCAGCACGGGCACGGCGGACATGTCGCGGATCCGGTCGAGGACGCTCCAACCGTCAAGCTCCGGCATCGAGACATCGAGCACGACGAGGTCGGGCCGCCAGGAGTGGAACTCGCGGAGCCCCTCGCGCCCGTTCGGCGCAGCACGGACGGAGATGCCGGCACGCTCGAGCAGCGTGACGACGAGCAGGCGGATGTCGTCGTCGTCGTCGACGACGAGCACGCGGGATTCGCTCATACCTCTTTCATACCATCGCCATCCGTTGTTCAACCGTGCCAGATCGAGGCTCCCAGCGTGGCGACCATCCTGATCGCAGATCCCGATCCGGCAACCTGGTCGCTACTCGAGGTTCTCGTCCTGCGGCTCGGTCACCGACCGATCGGCCAGCGCGAGCTGGCCGCGGACGAGATCCCCGACGTCATGGTCCTGGAACCGGCTTCGAGCGCGGACATGCGGCATGCCCTGCGCTTGCGAAGCCGGTTCCCGGACATGCCGATCCTCTGCGTGAGCATCGCGCCGCCGTCCCCCGAAGCTCGGGAGCTCGGCGTCGCCGGTCACGTGATGAAGCCGTTCCGTCGCTCACAGCTCGAGCGTGCGCTCGAGTCTGCACTCACCCCGGCGACGGACGTCTTCGAGGCTCGGCTCTGAGCGGCGGGCCGGACGCGTCGCGCCCCGGCGCGTCCGGCCCCCCGACTCGGGTTCAGACCCCGGTCTTGTTTGAAGTCGTCGGAGGCCACCGGGGTCTGAACCCGAGTGTGCTTGCTTGGCGACCGTGCCCTCGGTCGTCGCTCGACCGACATCGACCTACTGGAACGGCACCTCCGCGGTACCGGTCACGGCCGCTCGTTTCAGGGCGATAGCTCATGGATACGCCGCACACACGCACACGGGACTGAAGGAGGCGGCGAATGCTCGTACTGACCGCGCAGGCGAAGGAAGTGATCAAGGGAATCGTGGAGGAGGTCGGCCCCGACGGCGGCCTGCGGATCACGGCGTCAGGCAACAACGGTGACACCGCGCTCGATTTCGACATGGCGCCGGCGCCCGGGCCCGGGGACGAGGTCGTCGACGATGACGGCGCAAAGGTCTTCCTCGACGAAGCAGCGGCCGCGGTGCTCGCGGACAAGACGCTCGACATCGAGGAGCACGGCGATCACTTTCACTTCTCGCTCGGGGAGCAGAGCGAGGCCGCGCAGGACTAGCTGATCGTCCAGGTCTCGCCGCTGTGCAGCAACGCGGCGAGATCCCCGGCGCCCCGCTTCTCGACCGCGGTGACGAGCTGGTCGCTCATCAACTCGTCGTACACCGGCCGCACGACGTCGCGGAAGACGCCGACAGGCGTGCCGCCGTGCGTCTCCTGCGTCACGCGCGAGAGCGCGAACGCGAGCGCTGCGCTCTCGTGCACGGAATCGTGCACCAGCACGTCGGGCGCATTTCCCTCGCACACCTCGATCGATCCGTCCGCACACTGGCGCAGGCCCTTCTCGCCGTTGGAGCCCCAGCGGATCGGCTCGCCGTGCTTCAGCACGATCCGGTTGACGCCTTCCTTGTCGTCGCGCACGAAGGCCCACGCATCGTCGTTGAAGATCGGGCAGTTCTGGAAGATCTCGACGAACGCCGTTCCCTTGTGTTCCGCTGCTGCACGCAGCACCGCCGTCGTGCCCGCCTTGTCGGTGTCGATCGACCGCGCGACGAACGTCGCCTCGGCGCCGATCGCGAGCGACAGCGGATTGAACGGGAAGTCGAGCGAGCCCATCGGCGTCGACTTCGTCACCTTGCCGAGCTCGCTCGTCGGCGAGTACTGGCCCTTCGTCAACCCGTAGATCTTGTTGTTGAAGAGGAGGATCTTCACGTTCACGTTGCGGCGCAGCGCATGGATCAGATGGTTGCCGCCGATCGAGAGCGCGTCGCCGTCGCCGGTCACGACCCACACCGACAGATCCGGCCGCGACGCCGCGAGACCCGTTGCGATCGCCGGCGCACGTCCGTGGATCGAATGCATGCCGTACGTGTTCATGTAGTACGGGAACCGCGCCGCGCAGCCGATGCCCGACACGAACACCGTCCGCTCGCGCTCGATGCCGAGCTCGGGCATGAACGACTGCATCGCGGCGAGGATCGCGTAGTCACCGCAGCCCGGACACCAGCGCACTTCCTGGTCGGTGCGGAAGTCCTTCGCCTTCAGCAGGGGCTTGTCGCCGTTGCCGTTGGTGTTGCCGTTCAGCTCGGTCATTGGCCGACCAGCGCTCCGACCGCAGTCGCGATCTCTCCCGCGCGCAGCGGCAGCCCGCTGACGCGGTTGTAGCCGATCGCGTCGACGAGGAACTCCGCGCGCACGAGCTTCAGCAGCTGGCCGAGATTCATCTCCGGCACGAGCACCTTGTCGTAGCGTCGCAGCACCTCGCCGGTGTTGCGCGGGAACGGATTCAGATGCGTCAGGTGCGCATGCGCCACCTTGCCGCCCTTCGCGCGTACCCGACGGCAACCCGCAGCGATCGGCCCGTATGTGCCGCCCCACCCGAGCACGAGCACCGTCGCGTCGCCGTCGGGATCGTCAACCTCGAGCTCGGGGATGTCGGCCGCGATGCCGGCCACCTTCTGCGCGCGCAGGCGCGTCATCAGGTCGTGGTTCTCCGGATCGTAGGAGATGTTCCCCGTGCGGTCAGCTTTCTCGAGCCCGCCGACACGATGCTCGAGACCCGGTGTCCCCGGCACCGCCCACGGACGCGCGAGTGTCTTCTCGTCACGGAGATACGGCAGGAACTCGCCTTCGAAGTTCGGCTCGGTCGCGAACGACGTCGAGATGTCGGGCAGCGAGCCGACGTCGGGCAGCAGCCACGGCTCGGAGCCGTTCGCCAGATACGCGTCCGAGAGCAGGTACACCGGCGTTCGATACTTGAGCGCGATGCGCGCCGCCTCGATCGCCGCGTGGAAGCAATCCGACGGCGAACGCGCGGCGACGACCGGCACGGGCGACTCGCCGTTGCGCCCGAAGAGCACCATCAGCAGGTCGGTCTGCTCCGGCTTCGTCGGCATGCCGGTCGAGGGCCCCGCGCGCTGGACGTCGCAGATCAGAAGCGGCAGCTCGAGCATGATCGCAAGGCCGATCGTCTCGGCCTTCAAGACGACGCCGGGACCCGCAGACGTCGTCACGGCGAGTGCACCGCCGAACGCCGCACCGACCGCTGCGCCTGCGGCCGCGATCTCGTCCTCCGCCTGGAACGTGCGCACGCCGAAGTTCTTGTGGTCGGCCAGCTCTTCGAGGACGGAGCTCGCAGGCGTGATCGGATACGCGCCCAGGAAGAGCGGCAGGCCCGACAGCTGCGACGCTGCGATCAGCCCGTACGAGAGGGCCTGGTTGCCGGTGATGTTGCGGTACACGCCCGGCGCCATCACCGCGGGCTTCACCTCGTACGTGACCGAGAACGACTCCGTCGTCTCGCCGAACGCTTGGCCCGCCTGCAGCGCCCTGATGTTCGCCGCCGCGATCTCCGGACGCTTCACACCGAATTTGCTCTGGAGAAAATCGGTCGTCGCGTCGATGGGGCGTCCGTACAACCACGACATCAGCCCGAGCGCGAACATGTTCTTCGAGCGTTCGGCCTCGCGCGGCGTGACGCCCGCGATGTCCTTCAGCGCACCGACCGTGAGCGTCGTCAGCGGCACCTTGTGCAGCTGGTACTCGTCGAGCGAGCCGTCCTCGAGTGGGTTCGTCGCGTAGCCCGCCTTCTGCAGGTTGCGCTCCGTGAACGCGTCGGCGTCGAGGATCAGCGTTCCGCCCTTCGGCAGGTCCTTGATGTTCGTCTTCAGCGCCGCCGGGTTCATCGCCACGAGCACGTTCGGCTGGTCGCCCGGCGTCAGGATGTCGTGGTCGGCGAAGTGCAGCTGGAACCCGGAGACGCCCGGCAGCGAGCCGGCGGGCGCGCGGATCTCCGCCGGGAAGTCCGGCAGCGTCGAGATGTCGTTGCCCAGCAGTGCGGTCTCGGACGTGAACTGCGAGCCCGTGAGCTGCATGCCGTCACCGGAGTCGCCCGCGAAGCGGACGATCACCTGGGAGAGCTGCTCGACCGGCTTGGCCATCTGTAAAAGGTATAGCGGATGGATTGGACCTCGGGGGCTATGAAGAAAACCCAAACATTGTCAACGGCGCGCCCGGTCCGTCCGCTCCTGTCCGGAAGGCGGCGCTAGGCGCGAGTCGAGAGCAGCAGCGCGTTCCCGGAGGGGTCTCGCACGAGCACGCCCTCGTCCCGCGGCTCTGGCTCCTGGCCGGCGTCCGCAACACGCCCTGCGACCCGGTCCAGCTCTGCGCGGTCGGGCACGAGGATCTCCGCGTGCCGCAGGGCCGCCGCCCCGGGTGGCGCAGGCGATGCGCCCGCGCTCTCCCAGATGTTCGCGCCGACGTGGTGGTGATAGCCGCCGGCTCCGAGGAACGCAGCCATCGACCGGAACTCCGCCGTCAACGGGAAGCCGAGCACGTCGCGATAGAACGCGATCGAGCTGTCGACGTCGGCGACGCGAAGATGCGTGTGGCCGACGACGGTCCCGTCGGGCAAGCCGTCGAACGGCTCGGCCGACGGCTCGTCGAGCTCGCCGAGCAGATCGTCGACGTCGAGCGGCAACGTCGTCATCAGCTCAGCGACCTTCCCCTCCCACAGCTCGCGCGGGCGGTCGGCATAGATCTCGATGCCGTGGTGGTCGGGGTCGCGCACATAGATCGCCTCACTGACCGCGTGATCCGAGAGGCCCGTGAGCGACACCCGGTCGCGCGCCGCGTGCGCGAGCCAGCGCGCGAGGCTCGGACGGTCGGGCACGAGCAGCGCAACGTGGTAGAGGCCCGTGTGCCCCGTATCCGGGCGCGCGCCCGGCTCCTCGACGAAGCGCAGCACCTCGGTGTCGGTGCCGAGCGATGCGCGACCGTTCTCGCGGCTCAGCACCCGCAGCCCGATCTGGCTCGTCCAGTAGTCGAGCGTCCGGTCGAGATCGGCCACCGTCAGCTCGACGGCGCCCATCCGCGTCTCGGGTGACACCTCCATGGTTCGACGATAACGAAGGGGTGATCAGGCCGGTCGGAGCTCAGTCGACGTCGGGCGCCGACGAGTGACACGAGCACGATCGGCGCGAGCCCGAGGCAGAACGTACACAGCCGCCGCAGCAGCGTCCCTCCGCACACGCGCGCCAGGCTAGCCCTGGCTGTGCTTCAACGCAGACTCTTGCTCCTGCGCATCGTGCAGCGAGAGCGACCCGCCGCACACCTTCGCGTTGAGGTCGTTCTCGATCTGGTCGACTGCGGAGGCACGCGGATACGGCTCCGGCCAGAGGTTCCGCGGATCGGTCGGATGCCCACCGAGCTCGAGGCTGATCAGATGATCCTCTTGATAGGCGGACAACGGCCCCGTCTCGCCGTACGGTCGCATCTGCTCCGCCTTCAGCGCATTCGTGTACTCGACCGGCGGACGAACGGTGCGCGTCCAGCCGCGCACGCAGATCGTCGAGCGGATCGTCGCCTGCGTCACGTCGGGATTGAGCACACCGGGCGTGCGCACAGGGTCCGCGACGACCGTCCCGGCCGCAGGCCCTCCGTGGTGCTCCAGCCGGAGCACGAGTGCGACGAGCAGCACTGCGGCCGCCGCGAGCAAGAACAGCTGTCGTGTTGTCACCTACGACAACGGTACAAAACGACCGCGCGCGCCCGCAAGACGCTCTTCCGGACCTGTCCGCAGCACGAGTGCGCCCGCGAGGCCCCAGACGCAGTAGGCGACCCATGGGTCGCCGATCACGTCGGTCTGGATCGCGAGCACGAGGACGGCGGCGAACGCTGCTGCGAGGCCCGCTGCCCACCGCTCGTCGTAACCGGCGCGCACGAGGCCGGCGAGGAGGGCGAGCCCCCACGCAATCCAGAGCAGCGATCCGAAGAGACCGAGCTCGACGCCGAGCTCGGTGTAATTCGACTCGCCCGCTCTGACGGGTGTCGCGCCGCCCGTGCGCGACGCCGTCTGGCCCGCGTTGCCGAGCCCGAAGCCCTGCGGATGATGCACCACCGTCCACACGCCGGCGCGCAGGCTGACCCAGTGCGAGTGCAGCGACGGCTCGTTCGCACTCGTTGCGCTGAAGGCCCCGGAGGGTGCCGACGGCGCCGGAGCCCCGGCTGCAGAGCAAGGCTTGCGGTTGTGCTGGTAGCAGCGGTCGGCCGTCGTCCAGTTGCCGGTGGGGCCGATCTTCGGGAACACGTGCGCCCAGCCGAAGGCGACCGCGACCGTGAGCACCGCCGCGACGAGCCCGAGCGGACGGCGGCGCACCGCCGCCAGCACGACCATCCCGGCCGCAAGCGCGATCAGCGACGCGCGCGAGAACGTCCAGAGCAAACCCGCGGCCGCGACGACCGACAGAACGACCGAGAGAGCGCTCCGGCGCAGCGCCGCTGCGGTGACGAGCAGCGCGACGACGAAGAGATAGCTGCTCCCGAGCGGGCTCAGGAACGTCGAGACGAGGCGGCGCAGGAACGGCTTGTCGTTCCCGACGTTGTAGATGAAGTTCTCCGGCAGGCCTGCGACAGCAGGGCGCTCGCCGGTGCCGTGGTAGTCGTAGCCGAGGTGCAGGTGGAAGTAGTCGACGACGCCGTTCGTCCGCCACCAGCCGATCGATACCGCGTAGACGTCGGCGAGGCCGAGCGCGGCGACGAGCCCCGCGACGCCGAGTAACGTCCAGGCGAACCTGCGCAGATCCTCGCGGCGGAGCAGGAGCGAGCGGCCGAGGAAGTACGCCGCGACGGGCACGACGTCGT
>DATEXK010000485.1:0-2912 GCA_035257065.1 Gaiellaceae bacterium
GACAGAATCTCGTGATGGAGCGTGTTGTCCGCTTGCTTCACGCGGTAGCCGCTCTCGTCGAACGAGCCGAAGTCGAACTTCGGCTCGTAGAACAAGCCGGCCTGGCCGAGGCGGACCTTCGACACCGCCTTGATGCAGTTCACCGCGTACTTCAGGCCGTTCACACGGGAGATCTCGTCGCCGTAGAACGTCGGCACCGGGATCTCCTTCACGACCCGCCCGGTCGACAGGAGCTGGATCAGCACCTCCGTGTCGAAATGGAAGTCGTCCGAGTTGAGCTGGAAGGGAATCGCAGCGAGCGCGTCGACCTTGTACGCGCGGTAGCCCGAGTGGAACTCCGAGAGATGGCTGCCGAGCATCCGGTTCTCGATCTGCGTGAGGATCTGATTCCCGATCCATTTGTAGAACGGCATCCCGCCGCGCAGCGCATCGCGGCGATTGATCATCCGCGAGGCGATCAGCGCGTCCGGCTCGTCCTCACCGAGCGCGTTGACGATCTGCGGCAAGTACTCCGGCGCGTACTGCCCGTCACCGTGCAACAAGACGACGTAGTCGTAACGTTGCTTGATCGCGTGCAGATAGCCGAGCTTCTGATTCCCGCCGTAGCCGCGGTTGAACGGCGTGCGCAACACGTTGATGTTGCCGAGGCCGAGGCGCTCGCCGGCAGTGCGCGCCGTGGCGAACGTCCGGTCGCTCGAGGAGTCGTCGATGACGAGGATCTCGGCGAAGTGGTCGCGAAGTGGGCCCGGGATCCGCTCGAGAACGCTCGCGATGAAACGCTCGGCCTGGAAGGCCACGATGAAGATGGCGATCTTCTTCTCCGCGAGCACCGCCGCCGCTGCCGTAACCGCCGCGTCGTCGACCGTGAAGCGCGGCGGAGCTGCAAACCCCTCTGTCCGGGCCTTCGTCATCGCGTCAGGCGCAGACGGCATTCGTCGGGTGGGCGACGGCATCCATGCGCGCCTGATCGTAACTCCCACGCCGCGTGGCCGATCTCCGCCGGTGGAGGGTGCTTGCGATATAACGCCCCAGCGTGGATCCGCCCTTGAGCGCTCGTCGCGCGACCCCGCCGGGATGGACGTCCCAGATTGGCTGGACGTCTCAGACGACGGCGGTGGTCGGGCTCGCGCTCCTCCTGTTCGTCGCCTGTTGCCTCGCCGGCCCCGGCGGCCTGCTGACGACCTGGCACGCGGCCGACGTCTCGTACTACGGCCAGCTCGGCGCGAAGCTCACCGCCGGATCGGTGCCGTATCGGCACCTGTATGTCGAGTATCCGCCGGGGGCGCTGCCGGTCTTCATGGCGCCGTCGGTCGACCAGGGCAATTACGTCGAGCTCTTCAAGGTGCTGATGACCGTGCTCGGCTGCGCGGCAATCGTCGCCACCGCCGTCGCGGCGGCGGCCGTCGGTCGGTCGGTCGGGTGGCTCGCAGTTGCGATCGCTCCACTCGCGGTGGCGCCGGTGCTGCTCGGCTCGGTTTTCCTGAACAGGTTCGACCCGTGGCCGATGTTCCTCACCGCCGTCGCCCTTGCCGTGCTGCTCCGAGGCCGACCGGCCGCTGGCAGCGTCGGATTCGCGCTCAGCGTGGTGACGAAGATCTACGCCCTGGCCGCGCTTCCCGTCGTGGCCGTGTACATCGCGCGGACAGCGGGACGGGCGGTTCTCAAGCGCGCGGCGGTCGCGTTCGCAGCGGTCGTTGCTCTCGTGATGGTGCCCTTCGCGCTCGTTGGGCCCGGCGGGCTCGCCTTCAGCTTCTACGTGCAGGTGACCCGGCACCTCGAGATCGAAAGCCTTGCCGGGTCGGCGCTCCTCGTCGCTGACAGGCTCGGTCTGTACGACGCGCGCATCGTCGACGGCACACCGGGTTCACGCGATCTCGCCGGTGCGCTGCCGACGTCCGTCGGCATCGCCTCGGCGATCGTCGAGGTTGCGGCGATCGCCGCCGTGTCCTGGTGGTTCGCGAAGGGGTCGTCGGGCCCACGCCGCTTCGTCGCCGCGTTCGCCGCCGCGCTCGTTGGCTACGTCGCATTCGGCAAGGTGCTCTCCCCGCAGTACCTCGTCTGGCTCGTACCGGTCGTGCCGCTCGTTCGCGGTCGCGTCGGGCTCGCGGCGACTGCGCTGCTCGTCGCCGCGCTCGGCTTGACGCACCTCGAGTTCTCGGCGTGGAACAGCATCAACCGCGTCGGTCCCGCGGTCTGGGTGCTTCTCGCCCGGAATCTCGTGCTCGTCGGCGCATACGTCCTGCTCGCCTGGAGCATTCGTCGCGGCTCCCGTGCGGACGGCGATGGCGTAGCCTTCGACGCGTGCGCGGATGCCGTCGGCTGATCTCGAGGCGCGTAGCCTCGAGGTGTACGGCGTGACGTCGGCCGCTCGCGGCGTGCGCGCGGCGGTCTCACGCGGCGGGCGTGCGACCTGGGTTGCGATCGGGCTCGTCACCGCAAGCTGCGTCGTCATGCCCGGTGGGCTCCTGAGCTCCGGCTGGGGAGGAGACGTCTACTACTACAGGCAGATCGGCAAGCACGTCACCGACGGGCTCATCCCGTATCACCAGTTCTATCTCGAATACCCGCCTGGCGCGCTCGTCGCGTTCGCCGTCCCCTCGTTCCTGTCGCAATCGCACTACTTCCTCGTCTTCAAGCTGCTGATGACGCTCTGCGCGCTCGTGGCGGCGGCGAGCGGCATTGCGGTCCTGCGCCGTGCCGCGTCGCCTGCACTCGCCCGCGCAGCCGTCGTGCTCGGTCTCGCGCCGCTCGCGCTCGGGCCGCTCTTCCTCAACCGCTACGACGTGTGGCCCGCGGCCGTCGTCTCGGTGGCGCTGCTCGCGCTCGTCGCCGCTCGGCCGCGGCTTGCGTTCGCGCTGCTCGCGCTGGCGGTCGTGGCGAAGGTCTACGCCCTTGCCGTCGTGCCCATCGCG
>DATEXK010000486.1:0-2239 GCA_035257065.1 Gaiellaceae bacterium
TGCTTCACCCGCACCTTGGCTGCCGCAAGGGCCGGCTGGTCGAACGGCGCCATCGCGCCCTTCGAGTCGAAGGCCCAGCCGATGACGATCGGGGAAGCAGTCCTCGCCTGGGTACGCGCCGCCGCAGTCGCGGCGAGGACGAGTGCTGCGGCGGCGACAACTCCGAGCGCGAGCTGCGCCCGTGTGAATCGTGTCATGCCAGCTCCTCTCCGGCCGCAGCGGACGCCACGACCCTCCGTTCTCTGAAAAAAACAGCGACGCCTCTCGACCCGCCGGGTGGATCGTGTCATGGGTTTGACATCTGATCAAGTGTGGTTCACGCTCCACCCTCGGTGGAGACTCCGCTCCAGGTCAGCGAAGGAGGCGCCGTCCGACACCGGACGATGGCGGAGGCCGCCCTCGAGCGCCTGCGCGAGGCGATCATCATGGGCGAGCTCACGCCCGGAACGCCGCTCCGGCTGGAGGATCTCGCCCGGTCGCTCGGGATGAGCATCTCGCCGATCCGGGAGGCGGTGCGCCAGCTCGAGGCGCTCGGGCTCGCCGAGCACGTGCCCCATCACGGGGCCAAGGTAATGGGGCTCGACGTCGAGGAGCTGCGCGAGCTGTTCTCGATCCGGCTCGCGCTCGAGAGCATGGCCCTACGCCGGGCGGCCGAGCTGTTCGACGCCGCCGACGAGGAGGCGGCGCGGGCGCATCTCACCGCGTGCGACGAGGCGAGGCATCGCGGCGATACGCGGGCGGGGGTGCGCGCCCATACGGCCTACCACTTCGCGCTCTACGACGCGGCGCGCTCGGGCTGGCTCCTGCGTCTGATCCGCCCGGCGTGGGACAGCTGCGAGCGCTACCGCCCGGTGCTGCTCACCGCTGGTGCCGTGCAGGACCGGCACGAAGAGCTCGACGTCGAGCTCCTGGAAGCGTGCGCCGCGCACGAGCCCGACCGGGCGGCTGCCGCGCTCAGAGAGCACCTCGAGCTCGCGACCGACATCTACGCGGTCGAGCTCAAGGGCCGCAGCATCTTCGCCTTCTAGGCGCAAAGCACGAGTCTGAACGAAAGCTGACCACGTGGGCCGTTTGGGCTCATGCACACCCGATGAGGGATCCTAGAGGGCGCCCGCCGGCCGAAATAGAGGTTCTGCACCCCGATCACCAAGCCGGCTTGCGAACGAACACTCCTCAGACACTCGACCCTGCACGCGCGATCCGACTGCTCGGCGCGTGCCTCGGGCTCGCTCGAGACGAATCCGGCTTCACACTCATCGAGATGATCATGACCGCGGTCATCCTGGCGATCATCGCGGTGCCGATCTCCGGCGTCCTGCTCGCGGCGGCGGCCGAATCGAGCGTGGCGCGCGAGCGGACGGCATCCGACCAGCTCGTCCAGGCGAAGCTCGAGGCGATCCGCACGCTCTCCTACGCGCAGGTCGGGATCACCGGCGGCAACCCGCCGGGAACCCTCACGGCGAGCATCTCGGCGGGTCTCCCGAGCGGGGAGCAGGTCACGGTCACGACGCAGGTGACCTACGTCTCCGACCCGATTCCGACGGCGTACGTGACACAGGCCGACTACAAGAAGGTCGTCGTGACGGTGAAGCGTTCGAGCGACGGCAAGCAGCTTGCGCAGGACGTGACCTACGTCGCGTCCGCCTCCGCACCGCCGCTTGCCGGAACGCACTGGGTACAGATCAAGCGACAGGTGGTCGACGCGGTGACGACCTTGCCGATCGCCGGCGCAAGCGTGGCGCTGACCGGCGGCCCCCCGGGCTTCGTCAACCGCACCGACGTCACCGACGCCTCGGGCACGGTGCTCTTCCCGGCGCTCGACAGCAGCATCTTGCTTCCCCCACCGAACTACACGATCACCCCGACGGCGACGGGCTATACGGTCTTTCCTGACGACGTCGCGCCGATGACCCCCGAGCAGGTCGGCGCCTCGCCGGGGCTGATCTCCACCGCGACCATCCGGATGTATCTGCCGACGTCGCTGACGGTGAACGTGCAGGCGTCGAACGGCACCGCATACACGGGCGGCGCAACGGTCTCGGTCGAGTCGTCGCGCTGCGGGGTCGCCACGGTGACCATCCCCGCCGGTCAGAGCTCGACGACCGTCCCCAACTGCCAGTGGGCGACCGGGAAATCAGTTCCGCTCGTGCCGAACGTGCTCGGACAGACGCCGAACTTCGACAAGTACGGCGTGACCGCGTGGTCGACGAGCGGCGGCTTCTGGGCCGCCGCGACGCCG
>DATEXK010000487.1:0-4344 GCA_035257065.1 Gaiellaceae bacterium
GCCCCCAGACCGCCGGCGGCGCCGGCTCCCGGCAGGTCGGCGTAGGGAGCAAGGTCGGCGCGCGCCCGCAACCGCCGCTCGAGCTCGGCGACCTGCTCGGGCGTCGCCCCCTTCTGCGGGCCGAAGAGCCGCGGGGCGTCGTAGAGCGTCGTCTGTACGTCACAGAGCACGGTCGTAGGCGCGGGCAGCCGGTCGAGCGCCTCGAGCAGCCCCTCCCCACCGTCCATCGTCGCAGTGCCGCCGATGCCGATCACAAGCGGCCCGGCCGGCCGGAGCTGCGCGAGCAGCTCGCCGAGGCCGCGGCTCGAGGCGTGCATGACGTCGTGGCCGCTCGGGTCGAACGGGATCACCTGCGCCGCCTCGACGACGACACCATGGTCGCGCCGCCCGACGCGCGCGATCCGCGTGCGGCCGAACGCGTCGTGCACCGTGTACTGGTCCCATTCGTCGCAGAGCGCGTCGATCGTCCCCTCGCCTCCGTCGGCGAGTGGCAGCTGGTCGCACTCGATCCCGACGTGCACGAACCCGTCCTCGAGCGCGGCCGCCGCATCGCGTGCGGCGAGCACGCCCTTGAGGCTAGCCGGGGACGCGAGCGCTCTCGGTGCTGTCATCCGCCTCGATCTCGAGTTTGTCATCGTCACCGTCGGCCTCGGCCTCGGCCTGTGCGGCATTCGGCATCACCCTGAGCATCGCCATCGAGAGCCCCTCACGCGCGAGGAACAGGACGCCGACCCCGATGCCGACCGACGCCTCGATCGCCTGGAGCCCGAAGCCGTACGCGATACCGCGGCCGTACGCGACGCCGTAGCCCGCGAGCGCCGACGCGATCGCGACCTGCACGAGGCCGACGTTGCCGGGCCAGAACGGGAAGATCGTCACGACGTTCATCAAGAGCAGGACGACGCCGGCGGCCGGAAGTGGTGAATGGATGTCGAACGCGCGCATCGCCGTGTACACCGCGAACAGCTGGCAGATCCAGCCGAGGATCTGAAAGAAGATCGCGCCCGCGGCGCCGACCGGCGAGCGCATGACGCCGAGCCCCTGCCGTGCCATCGCGATCAACCGCCTCGCTCGACTGCGACCTTCGGTCGGCACGACGTCGTGCGGGCGGCGTGCGCTGATGAATGCGAACGCGAAGAGGGCGATCCCGAGGCAGATCGCAGCGATGAGGCTCGCGCTCACCGACGTGGGGACGTTCGCCGTCGCCACGACGTAGAGCACGAGCAGCACCACCGGCACGACGTCGAAGACGCGATGCGCGAAGACGGTGCCGACGAGCGTCGCCCACGCGCCCTTGCGCTCCGGCATCTTGCGCGTGAGCACTGCGACGCGTGCGAGCTCGCCGATACGTCCCGGCAGCACCGCGTTCGCGAAGAGCCCGACCGAAAACGCCGAGAACACGAGCGGCGGCGCGGGATGCGGCGGCTTCAGCGCCGAGCGGATCACCGTCGTCCACGCAAGCGCACGCACGACGACCGAGACGAGGTTGAGCGCGATCGCAGCGACAACCCACTCCCAGCGCACCGACGCGAACGCGTGACCGATAGCGGTAAAGCTCGGTCCGCGCCAGATGAACAGCGCGACGACGACGGCGAGCAGCGGCAATCCGAGCGCGGCTCTTCCGATGGTGCTATTCGGAAACCGGATGTGCGACAGCTTCACCCGGTCGCCGCCGTCTCGGCGATCGCCGACTCGTACGTCGCGATCAACCGACGCGCGATCGCGTCCCAGGAATAGAGCTCCTGCGCGAGCATTCGGCCGGCGATGCCCATCGACCGGCGCCGGGGCTCGTCGGCGAGCAGCGTCTCGACCGCCTCGACGAGAGCGGCTCCGTCGCCGGCGGGGAACGACAAGCAGGTCTCGGGCGTCATCACGTCGCGGTAGCCCGGAATGTCGGACGCAACGACCGGAGTCGCGCACGCGAGCGCGCGCGTCAGCACCATCCCGAAGCTCTCGCCGCCGAGTGACGGCGCGACGAGCACCTTCGCGGCGAGCAGCTCCTCGGTGAAACGCTCCTGGTCGAGGAAGCCGAGCACCTCGATGCCGTCGTCAGAGATACGCAGGCGCGTCATCAGCAGCCGCACCCGCAACGGGTCGGCGCCGATGATGTGCAGCGTCGCGCCGGTGCGGCGGCGAATCTCGGGCCAGACCTCGAGCAGCACGTGCAGCCCCTTGCGCGACTCGTGACGGCCCGCGAAGACGACGCGCTGCTCGCGGCCGTCGGGATCGGCGCCGTCGGGGATGAGCACGCCGTTCGGAACGATCTCGTAGTCGCCCGGCAGCCAGCTCTTCGCCGTCTGGCGCGCCATCTCGGAGACGGCGATGCGGCGGTCGATCCGGTCCATGAGAAAGCCCCACACGGGCGTCGCGATCCTCATCCAGCCGAGGTCGCCACTCGCGTGGAACGTGCCCACCATCGGCCCTCGGTAGAACGCGAGCGCGGCGATGCACGGGATCGGCGTCATCGGCTCGTGCAGGTGGAGGATGTCGAACTGCTCGCGCTCGAGCGTCTTGCGGATCCGGGTGATCGCGCGCGGGCTGAGGATGATGTTCGGCAGCGAGCCGTTCGCCGGCACGATCACCGACCTGCCGATCGGAATCACGTCCGGCGGCGGGTTGCCGTGACGTCCGTGGCGCGGGTGCAGCACGCGCGTGAACTGCCCGGGCGGATCGTTGCCCATGATCGTCTTCACCTCGACGCCCTTCGCGCGCAGCGCCTCCGACTGGAGCTCGGCGTGCTCGACGACCGCGCCCCAGAAGGACCATGAGTACGGAACGACGATCCCGACCTTCATCACAGTCATTATCGTCGGCGCACCGGTGCGCGTCCGTTCATCACACGATCGGGAGATCCTGCGCCTGGCGCTCCCGGCCCTCGGCGCGCTGGCCGCAGAGCCCCTCTATGTACTGGTCGACACGGCGATCGTGGGCCACCTGGGGCGCCCGCAGCTGGCCGCGCTCGGCCTCGCGGGGGCTGTTCTCTCGTCGTCGTTCACGATCTTCAACTTCCTGGCCTACGGCACGACGGCAGTGGTGGCCCGGGCTTCGGGGGCCGGGCAGCACGAGCGGGCGGCGCGCCTCGCCGCTCAGGCGCTGTGGGTGTCGGTCGGCATCGGGGTGGTGCTCGTGGCGCTGCTCGAGGCCGTCGGCGGGCCGCTGCTGAGGGCGCTCGGCGCGCACGGGCAGTCGGGGCACTACGCGCTCGTCTACTTCCGGATCGCGGTGGTGGGATTGCCGGCGGCGCTCATCGCGCTCGCGGGCCAGGGCTACCTGCGCGGCATCTCGAACCTGCGCCGGCCGCTCGAGGTCGTCGCGGTGGCAAACGTCGTCAACGTCGTCCTCGAGCTGCTCTTCGTCTACGGCTTCCACTGGGGTATCGCGGGCTCGGCCGCGGGCACCGCGATCGCCCAGGGCGGGATGGGCGCCGCGTTCGTCGTCGAGCTGCTGCGCCCGCGAGCGTCGTCGCGACGGCCGAGCCTGCGCGAGATCCGCCCGATGCTGCGGGTCGGCGGGCAGATCTTCGTGCGGACGACCGCGCTTCTGGGCTCCTTCCTCGTGGCGGCGTCCGTGCTCGCGCGGATGGGTGACGCACAGCTCGCCGCGCACCAGATCGCGTTCCAGCTCTTCATCTTCCTCGCGCTCGTCCTCGACGCGGTGGCGATCGCCGGGCAGGTGATTGTGGGCCGGATGCTCGGCGCGGGCGACGCGGAGGGCGCCTATGCGTCGGCGGTGCGAATGATCGGCTGGTCGATCGTGCTCGGCGCGGTGTTCGCGGTGGCGCTGCTGCCGCTCTCGCACGTCGTTCCGCGCGCGTTCTCCGGCGACCATGCGGTGCTGAAGCAGGCGGCGCTGCTGTGGCCGTTCTTCGCGCTGATGCAGCCGCTCGGGGGCGCGGTGTTCGCGCTCGACGGAATCCTGATCGGTGCGGGCGACACCGCGTATCTCATGTGGTCGATGCTCGCCGCGAGCGCGGTGTTCATCCCGATCGCGGTGCTGTCGCTCGAGCTCGGCTGGGGCATCGTCGGTGTGTGGATCGGCCTCGACGCGCTGATCGCCGCTCGGCTCACGCTGCTGGGCGCGCGCTTCCTGGGGAGGCGCTGGGCCGTGGTCGGCTGGGGTTAGGATTCGACGATGGACGGTCTCGCCGAGCTGCACACCCACCTCGGAGGCTCGGTCTCGTCCGACATGCTGTGGACGCTCGCGCACGAGCAGGGAATCGCGCTCCCGGTGAAGGACTACTGGGACTTCGACCGGCTCGTCACGGTGAGCGATCCGCGCGGGGTGCCGAACCTCGACGCGCTCGACCAGATCTACCACTGGACCGAGCTGATCCAGTCGAGCCCG
>DATEXK010000488.1:0-3081 GCA_035257065.1 Gaiellaceae bacterium
CCGGCTCGCGGCCGCACCGACAGCGTGGATCGCGACGTCGAACACGATCAGGAGCAGCGCGAGCTCGATCAGGGTCCCGTGCTCGACGAACGCCCGCACGTCGATGCGCGCGCCGAGCACGACGAAGAAGAGCGGCACGAAGAACCCCTGCCCGATGCCCGTGACCTGCCGCGAGAACCGCTTGGGGCCACCCACGGCCGCGACAACGAGACCGATTGCGAAGCCGGCGATCAGGATGCTCGCTCCGGTGCGCACGGCGATCCAGCAGAGCGCGAAGAGCACGAGCAGCGAGAGCCGCAGGTCGAGGGCCCAGGCTCGCTGCTTCGATCGCCGCCGCAGCGCGCGAATCCAGCTGCGGGTGCGCAACTGCCGCAGTGCGAGCAGGATCGCGACTGCGCAGATCGCGATCAGCACGGTGCCGAGCGCCGCATGCCACGCCCGACCGGGGCGCAGGACGAGCGGTACCGCGACGATGCCCGCGACGTCGGCGACCGCGACCTGAGCGGCGACGACGAGCGCCGCCGGGTCGTCGAGCGCGTGCAATTCCTCGAGTGCCGGCACGAGCACGGCGGCTGAGCCGCTGCCGAGCACGACGGCATAGATCGCCGGATGGCCGACGTGAGCCAGGTGCGCCGCCAGCCAGCCCGCGGCTGCTGCCGATCCCGCAACGACGACGGCTGCGAACGCCCCGCGCCCGAGCCGCCGCACGAGCGCCGGATTGCCGATGGGGACGTGCATCCCGGCCGTGAACATCACCATTGCGAACCCGATGTCGGCGAGAAACGCCGTCGTCGGCTGGTCCGGCCGCAGCCAACCGAAGCCGGAGCCGCCGAGCACGAGACCGGCAAGCAGCTCGCCCACGACCACGGGCACGAGGAAACGGCCGCTTGCACCGAGCAAGGGCCCGGCAAGGCCGGCCAACACGACCACGAAGAGAACGCCGAAGGTCAGGTCTCGTACTCTCTCACCGATGTCACGGCATCTGCTGATCGTCCTGCTCGACGGGGCATCCCGGGCCGAGATCCACGCGGCGGTCGACCCGCAGGGCGACGGCCTCCTGTCGATCTACGTCGTCGCGCCCGCACATGTCGGGCCGCTGGAATGGCTCGCGACCGATGAGGGCCGCGCGCAACGCGAGGCCGGGGCGCGCGTGCTGGAAGCGGAGTGGCTCCTCGCCGACGCGGGCGAGGTGAGTGGAGACGCGGGCGAAGCGGATCCGGTGCTGGCGGTCGAGGATGCGCTGCGACTGTTCCCGGCCGACGAGATCGCGGTCGTCGGTCGAGGCGATCTCGATGCCTCGCTGCTCACGTCTCTCCGCTCGTTCGGCCTGCCGGTGACCTGGACCGGACTTGCGCTCGGTCCAGCCACACTGCGGTCGCGTGAACGCGGGATCGTTCGCGCTCTCGTGTCGGGGCGAAGCATGGCCACGCCGTTCGTCGCGTTCATCGGCTCCAATCTCGGATTCCTGCTCCTTGCCGTCGTGGCGTCGCTACTCGCCGCACTTGTCGTCTGGCTTGCGGGCCTGTTCTCGTAACGCGCCCGGCGCAGACGACACTCCGAAGCTCGTCGCAAGTAGGGTTAGAGGGAGAGCAGCAGCCGACCATAGAGGAGGCGCGTAATGCAGCTCCAGATCAAAGGCAAGAACCTCGTTGTAAGCGATTCGGTCCGGACATACGCGGAGCGGAAGCTCGCGAAGCTCGACCGGATGGTGCACGCGGACGCGCAGATCGAGATCGAGCTGGCGGTCGAGAAGAACCCGTCGGTGTCCGACAACCAGGTCGCCGAGGCGACCGTACGGCTGAAGGGTCACACCCTGCGGGCCCGCGAGGCATCGGGCGACATGAAGGCGTCGATCGACGAGCTGACGGAGAAGCTCATGCGCCAGGTCCGCGAGGAGCGCGAGAAGAAGGGCGCGAAGCGCCGCACGCCCGACAAGCATCTGAACGGCGACGCGCCCGCTCCCGAGCCGTTGGACTGAGCGTGGCCCTGTTCGGGCGGCGCGAGCCGCTGCACGAGCGCCTCCTGCGAGAGGCCGGCCTGAGCGGAGGGTCTGCTCCCGTCGATCCACGTCCCGGGTGGCAGGAGATGGGTGTGCACGGCATTCAGCGCGCCCGCGAATGGGACGCCACCGTCACCGCGGACGCACCGGACATCGTGGGAGACACCGCCAGCTTCGTGACGCTCCCCGACGGGACGGTGCTCGTCGAGGACGGGCCGGACAACTCGCTGGAGCCGCTCGCGACAGCTGTCGAGCAGGCCGTTCGTGCGCCGTACCGCGCCCGGGCTGCGCGGCAAGGGCAGAGCCTCTGGGCGATCCAGGCCCGCCGCATCGAGGTGGTCGAGCTCCCGGACGGGCCGGAGGGTGACGCGATCGACCTCACGCACACCGCCGACGGCTCGACGCTCGCGGTCGACGGCGCCCGCATCTTCGGCTCGCTGCCCCGGCTCGACGAGCTCGGCGCACGCGTGGGACGGGAGTTCACCGTCCACGCCGAGCGGCTCGAAGGCGACCTCTGGGAAGTTCGCGCGACCGCGCTCTGAGATGGGGCTCTTTCGCAGACGCAAGGAGACGCTGAACGAGCAGCTGCTGCACGAAGCAGGGCTCGACGGCGCGACCGAGGCGCCCGTTCCCGAGGCGGGCGTCCCCGAGGACCCGAGCCCTGCCGATCCGTTCGCGGGGACGTACCCGGCGCAGAACGTGCTGGGGCTCTGGGTCCGCGCGATGGCGCGGCCCGGTGAGTACGACGCGGTCGTCAGCGTGCACGCACCCGAGATCCACGGCGACACCGCCGAGTTCGCGACGCTTGCCAACGGAGACGTGATCGTCGACACCGAGCAGGGCGATGCGGATCTGTCCCCGCTCGCCGACGCGGTCGAGAAGCACGTCGAGCCGCCGTACCGTGTCGTCGCGCGTCGCGGGGAGGGGGACATGTGGTCGGTCGCCGCACGCGGGATCGACGTGCTCGAGCTCGACTTCTCGGGCGGAGACGAGATCGAGCTGGCATCGATCGACGGTCACATCGACCTGAAGGTCGACGGGAAGCCCTGGAACGGCCGCATTCCCGAGCTCGAGCACGCCGG
>DATEXK010000489.1:0-3687 GCA_035257065.1 Gaiellaceae bacterium
CGGGCGGCGTCGACGGGCTCGACCTCGGCGACAACTCCAAAGCCGCGCTGATCACGCGTGGCCTCGCCGAGATGGCACGCCTCGGGGAGGCCTTCGGCGCACGCCCCGAAACCTTCGCCGGGCTCGCGGGCATGGGCGACCTGATCGTCACGTGCTGGAGCCGCCACGGCCGGAACCGGCGCGCAGGAGAGCTGATCGCCCAGGGGCGTACCCCGGAGGAGGCAGCGGCCGAGATCGGGCAGACCGTCGAGGGGCTCGTCACTGCGCCTGTGCTGCTCCAGCTCGCGCACAGCATGAACGTGGAATTGCCGATCACGGAAGGGGTCTGCGCGGTACTCTCGGGACAGAGTCTCGGCGAGCTCGTGTCGAGGCTGATGGGCCGGCAGCCGACCGAGGAGTAGCGATGCGGGCACGAACGATCGTCGTCGCAGTCGCGGTAGCAGCCGCCGTAGCGGTCGGCCTCGTCGCAGCGGGCTGGAGCTCGAGCGCAGCGGGCTCGGCGACCCTCGGTGCGGCGGCCTCGATCGCGCCCGCGAACGCCGTGGCGTTCGTCGCGCTCGATTCCGACCTGTCGTCCGGCCAGTGGAACGCGGTCAACGGGCTGCTGGACAAGTTTCCCGGGTACGACAAGGTGCTCGCGAACCTGAGCACGAGCTTCACGCAGCGCACGAAGCTCAGCTGGGCCGACGACGTCAAGCCGGCGCTCGGCTCCGAGCTCGACCTGGTCGCGCTCCCGGGCAAGCAGACCGAGCTCGTCGGGCTGACGCAGGGCGGCGACCAGCAGAAGCTCGACGCGCTCCTCCGCAAGCTCGACCAGGGAATCATGTCGGAGCAGATCGACGGCTGGACGGCGTTCTCGAAGAGCCAGGCGGCCCTCGACGCGGTCAAGAGCGCCACGACGAAGCTCGCGGACAACAACACGTATCAGGCGGCGATCGCGAAGCTCGCCGGTGACGCGCTCGTGCGCGCGTACGCGAACGGCACCGAGGCGCAGCAGCTCCTCTCGTCGCTCGGCAAGCAGACGCCTCTCGCTTCGGCGCCGCCGTTCGCGTGGGCAGCGGCCGATCTCGTCGCCTCCGGCGACGGCGTGCGCGTCAACGGGTACTCGCAGGACAGCTCGCTGCAGGGAATCGCCCCGCGCCAGCAGCCGATCCCGGCCGCGCCCTACACGTCGAGCCTCGTCGACGAGATCCCGGCGGGCGTGCTGCTCGCCGCCGACTTCCCGGTCAGGCCGGGCCAGTTCGAGCTGGCCGGCGCAGGCGCCCTGCCGAAGCCGCTGCAGGCGATCGTTGCCGCCTCGCCGTCGTTCCTCAACGAGCTCGACCAGGTGCTCGGCGGCGAGACAGCGGTCTACGTTCGCCCAGGGCTTCCGATTCCCGAGGTCACGATCGTGACGCAGCCGGACGACACCAAGGTCGCGGAGCAATCGCTCGCGGACGTCTTGAAGGCGCTGCGTGCGGCTGCCGGGTCGGTGGGCGGACTCAACTTCGCCAACATCCCGATCGTGCATGACGTGATCGGCGGGCAGCTGATCATCTCGACCTCACAGCAGGGGATCGCCGACTTCCGCTCCGCGGGACCGAAGCTCTCGTCCGATCCGAGCTTCACAGCCGCTCTGAAGACCGTCTCGATGCCGGCCCAGACGACGGGCTTCCTGTACGCGGACCTCGCGAGGGTGCTCCCGCTCGTCCAGGCACTCGGCCCGCTCCTCGGCCTGGCGCTGCCGGCAGGCCCCAAGGTCGATCTGGGCGCGCTGACGACGCTGACCGCCTACAGCACGCGGGCCGGCGACGAATCGACCTATACGGTCTTCCTCGAAGTCGCCTAAACCGGCAGTTGCGCGGCCGATATCCGCCCGCCTCCGCTAGCCTGACCGCTATGCCGGCGCGCTCATTCTCCTTCACGTCCGAGTCCGTCACCGAGGGTCATCCCGACAAGATCGCCGACCAGATCTCGGATTCGGTGCTCGACGCCGTCCTCCAGGACGACCCGATGAGCCGCGTCGCCTGCGAGACGCTGATCACGACCGGTCTCGTGGTCGTCGCAGGCGAGATCACGACCGACACGTATGTCGACATTCCGCGCCTCGTGCGCGAGCGGATCCGGGAGATCGGCTACACGCGCGCGAAGTACGGCTTCGACGCCGACACGTGCGGCGTGATGGTGGCGCTCGACGAGCAGTCCGCCGACATCGCACAGGGCATCGACGCGTCGTACGAGGCGCAACACGGCGACGACGACTCACTCGACCGCGTCGGCGCGGGCGACCAGGGGATGATGTTCGGCTACGCGTCGAACGAGACCGACGAGCTGATGCCGCTGCCGATCATGCTTGCGCACCGCCTCGCAAAGCGCCTCGCTTCCGTGCGCAAATCGGAGGTGCTGCCCTACCTGCGGCCCGACGGCAAGTCCCAGGTGACGGTCCGCTACGAGGAAGACGCAGACGGGCGCCGTCGCCCCGTCGAGATCGAGCGTGTACTCATCTCGACGCAGCACCGCGACGGGCTCGACATCGACATCCAGCTCAAGCCCGACCTCATCGAGCACGTCCTGCGTCCGATCCTGCCCGAGGCTCTGTACGACCCGAAGCGCCTCGAGGCGAAGGACTTCTTCTTCTGCAACCCGACGGGCAAGTTCGTGATCGGCGGCCCGATGGGCGACAGCGGGCTCACCGGCCGCAAGATCATCGTCGACACGTACGGCGGTGCGGCACCGCACGGCGGCGGCGCGTTCTCCGGCAAGGACCCGACGAAGGTCGACCGCTCTGCCGCGTACGCCGCGCGCTACGTCGCGAAGAACGTCGTCGCCGCAGGCCTCGCCGAGCGTTGCCAGATCCAGGTCGCGTATGCGATCGGTGTCGCGCATCCGATGTCGGTGCTCATCGAGACGTTCGGGACGGAGAACATCCCGGTCGCGCGCATCGAGGAGCTCGTGAGCGAGCACTTCGACCTGCGCCCGGCGGCGATCCTGCGCGACCTCGACCTGCGCCGCCCGATCTACGTGAAGACCGCCGCGTACGGCCACTTCGGCCGCGACGACGCCGACTTCACGTGGGAGCGCACCGACAAGGCTGACGTACTCCGCGCCGCGGCCGGGCTGGGCGACGCCGAGCTCGTGACCACGGCCGGCTGATCCACGACGCCCGAGCTGAGAGGCTTGATGTGAATCAGTCGCACGCACGGATGGTGTGCCATACGCGGCGCGCTTCGGCCGGATCAGGCTTGAACGTAGAACCACTATGCCCTGCGCCTGCTCCGGCCGAATCGCTTGGTCTGGCCCATCCCCGCACGCACGCCCGATCCACATCAAACCTCTAGTCCTCATCACCGGCGGTGCGGGCTTTATCGGCTCTCACCTCGCCGACGAGCTGCTGGTGCGCGGGTATCGCGTGCGGGCGCTCGACAATCTGACGCCCCAGGTTCACGCGGGCGCTGCTCGTCCCGACTATCTCGCGGCCGACGTCGAGCTCCAGGTCGGCGACGTCCGCGATGCCGACGCGGTCCGGCGTGCGGTCGAAGGCGTTGACTCCGTCGTCCATCTCGCGGCGCGCGTGGGCGTGGGGCAGTCGATGTACGAGATCGCCGAGTACACGTCGGTCAACAGCGTCGGTACGGCTGTGCTGCTCGAAGCGCTGGCCGACCGGCCCGTCCGCAAGCTGCTCGTGGCCTCGAGCATGAGCGTGTACGG
>DATEXK010000490.1:0-13472 GCA_035257065.1 Gaiellaceae bacterium
ACGACGTCGATGCGGCCCCAGCCGGAGAGCCAAGGCGAGCTGCCGTCGAGCAGCCAGCCGCCGTCCGTTTCGTGAGCAGTGATGAGGGGCGGCCCGGGTAGCGCGCCGCCGAGTGCAAGCCCGCCACGGCGATCGCCTCGCGCCAGCGGTTCGCTCCACTCTTCTCGTATGTGCGCGTCCTCGCAGAACATCGCCGCTCGCAGGACGCCGAGATGCTGCATCCAGACAAACGCGGTCGAGAGACAGCCGCCCGCAAGTGCCTCGAGCACCGCGCAGGTCGCCTCGAGATCGTCGGGCAGTGCCGCGCCGTAGAGGCCGGCGTCTGCGAGTGCATCGAGGGACGCCAGCGGTATGACTCCGGCCGCATCGGTCTCGAGCGCCACCGGAAAGAGCAGCTCGTCCGCGAGTCGCTGCGCAGTTTCGACGGCGTCCATGTTGGCGAGCCTATAAGCGGCTGAGCTCGGATCGCACGAGCTCGAGCGCGCGCTCGAGCCGCTCGCGGTTGCCCGGTGCGTGCGGCCAGCTGCTCGCCCCGGACGGGTGGGGCAGAGGCACGACGGAGACGCCGTCGCGCTCGAACCGCTCGCCGATCGCCGCAGTGAAGTCGGTCTGGCCGAGCATGCGGCGCAGCGCGAGACCTCCCACGGTGACGATCAGTCGCGGCCGCAACAGCTCGAGCTCCCAGTCGCGCCAGGGCTCGCAGAGATCCTGCTCACGCGGCGTGGGCGCCCGGTCGCCGCGGCCCGACGACATGCGGCCCGGATAGCAGCGGGTCACCGATGCGCAGTAGAACGTCGCGTAGAACGCCTCCTCTTCGAGCTCGAGCCAGCGGCGAAGCTTCTGGCCGGCGCGCCCGCGCCACGGGAGCCGCTCCTCGCCCTCGACGATGCCGGGCGCCTGGCCGAACAGGTACGCCTGCTGACCGGCGAACGGTGCACGGACGGGTAACGACTCGAGCGGATAGCCCGCTTCGGCGCACGCCCGGCAACGCGACGTGTCGCGCTGAAGAGACGCGATCGAGCGATAGGTCGACTTGCGGGCGGTCACGCGGGGTACCGTGGGCGGCGGATGCGCGCGCTCTTCTCGTTCCCCAATCCCGTCAATGAGACGTCGGCGCGGCTCGTCGCAGGGTCGGTGGCTGTGCTCGCGGTGCTCACGATCGCATTCCAGCAGGGCTGGGTCATTCCCGTGCTGGCCTACGGCTTCGTCGCGCGTGTGCTCACCGGGCCGACGCTCAGCCCGCTCGGAACGCTCGCCACCCGGGTCGTCACGCCGAGGCTGAACGTGAGGCACCGCTACGCGCCGGGGCCGGCGAAGCGTTTCGCGCAGGCGATCGGCGCGCTCTTCACGGTTACGGCGACGCTCCTCTACTACGCAGCGGGCCTGCACACGGAGGCATTCGCGCTCATGGCCGTCATCGCGGTGTTCGCCTCGCTCGAGGCGGCGTTCGGCCTCTGCATCGGCTGCCAGACGTTCTATCTCGGTATGCGCCTCGGGCTCGTCCCGCCGTCGGTGTGCGAGGACTGCGCGCGCGTGCTCGCCGGCGACGTCGCGTAGATCGCACCCGGCATAGGCTGAGCCCCGGCGTAGGCTTGCACGGTGGAGCTGCCGCTCGAATCCGTGCCGAACGTCTCCGAGGGTCGCGACCACGCGGTGATCGACGCCGTGGGAGCTTCGTTCGCCGCGCATGCGAGGCTGCTCGACGTCCACACCGACCCCGATCACAACCGCTCCGTCTTCACGCTCGTGGGCGACGAGCACGAGCTCGTCGAAGCGCTCCTTTCCGGCATCGCGTGCGCGCGAGAGCAAATCGACTTGCGCACCCACGCCGGTGCGCACCCGCGGATCGGGGTCGCGGACGTCGTGCCGATCGTGCCGCTGCGGCCCGAGGACATGACACGCGCGTGCGCGGCCGCAGCCGAGCTGGCGCGGCGCATCGGCGAGGAGCTCGGCCTGCCGGTCTTCCTCTACGGCGAGCTCGCGCCGGGACGAGGCCCCGCGTTCTTTCGCCGCGGCGGCCCGGAGGAGCTACAGCGGCGGATCGACGCGGGCGAGCTCGTCCCGGATTACGGCCCCCGGCAACTGGACCCGTCCGCCGGCGGAGTGATCGTCGGCGCGCGCCCGCCGCTGATCGCCTTCAACGTCGACCTCGTCGGCGCGAACGCCGAGGCCGCGCGAGCGATCGCGCGGGTGATCCGCGAGCGGGACGGTGGGTTTCCAGGCGTCCGCGCGCTCGGGCTCGAGCTTCCGCAGGCCGGGCATGCGCAGGTCAGCATGAACGTCGAGGACTGGGAGGCAAGCCCGCTGCACGAGATCGTCGCCGCGATCGAGCGCGAGGCAGCGGCGCGCGGAGTCGAGGTCGCGGGCTCCGAGCTCGTCGGCCTCATGCCGGCGGGCGCCGCCGCCGTAGCGGCCAGAGCGGCGTTGCGCATCGACGGGTTCGACGCGTCGCGTCTGCTCGAGGTGCGTTTACTCGACGACTCGGGCTGACTGCGCAGATTCCGCCGCCCACGCGACCAGCGCCGACAGCACGGTGAGGATCGCCGCGGCAATGAAGAACCACCCCGAGCCGAGGTAGCCGAAGACGAGCCCACCCCCGAGCGACCCGACGACTGGGGCGAACCCGGAGGAGATCGCTTTCGACGCCGCCTGCCCGGTCGCGCGCAACCGCTCCGGGACGAGCTCATCGGCGATTACGACGATGCCGACGGACGTGAGCCCGAAGCCGAGGCCGGCGATCGTCCTCGTCGCCGCGAGCACGACGGGGTCGGAGACGACGGCCCAGACGGCGTAGACGACGAGGTTGAACGCGGCCCCGGCGGCAAAGAGATGCGTTGGACGCAGCCGGTCCGCGAACCGGCTCGCCGCGAGCATGCTCGGCACTTCCGCCGCCGCCTGCAACCCCGCCGCGAGGCCGACGAAGACCGCGCCACCGCCGAGTGCCGCAATCTGCACCGCGGCGAAGTTGTAGGCCGCGCTGTACGGCGCGAAGCTGAGGAAGAGGGCGAGCAGGAAGAGCAGGACGGCGGGCGCCGTGGCGAGAGCTCCGAGACGCCGCTCGCTCGGCTCGCCACGCGACGGCATCGGCCAGCGGCCGCGGAACACGAGGAGGACGAGGAGCGCGTTGATCCCCGTCAGCGCTGCGTAGCCGAAGGCCATGACGTCGATCCCGAATGCTTCCAGGATGAGGCCCCAGCCGATCGCGCCCACGGCGAAGGTCAGGCTCATCCAGAGGCGGACCGTGCCGTACGCATCGCGTCTGTGTGCTCCGAGGCGGTCGAGAGCGAGCGCGTCGGCAAGCGGAAGCGCCGGCGAGCGGAAGAACCAGATCAGAGAACCCGCGAGCAGGACCGCAACGGTGCTGCGCGAGAACCCGAGGAGTACCGCGCCTCCCACGGTTCCGGCGAGGCACAACGCGAAGACCCGTTCGCGCCCGAACGCGCGGTCGGCGAGGTAGCCCCACACGGGCCCCGATGCGAACCCGACCCCGGCCATCAGCGCGAGCGCCGCACCGATCGCTTGAGCGTCGAGGCCGCGGTCGCGAAGCAGAAGCGGCAGGAAGGGGACGAAGGCCGCCTCGGCGAAGCCGATGAGGCAGAAGAGCAGGCGCACGCGCAGCAGCGAGTGGTCTTTCGTCGGCATCGAGGTGAGCGTAGTCAGGGCCGGAGCTAGACTCGCCGGGTGGCCCAGCGCACCGCGATCGGCCTCACCGGCGACGACCTGAGCGTCGCCGACGTCTGGGCCGTCGCCGTCGACCGCACGAGCGCGGAGCTGACCGACGTCGCGCGGGTGAAGATGCGCGCCGCACGCGAGCTTGTCGAACGCGCGGCGCACGGCACGCGCGAGCACACCTACGGCGTCAACACCGGCTTCGGCCGCTTCGTCAACCGCTCGATCCCCGAGGAGCTCACCGGTGAGCTCCAGCTGCGCCTCCTTCGCTCGCACGCATGCGGCGTCGGGGAGCCGTACGCGGACGAGATCGTGCGTGCCGCGATGCTGCTGCGCGCGAACACGCTCGCGAAGGGCAACTCCGGCGCGCGCGTCGAGACGGTTGAGCTGCTGCTCGCGTGTCTCGACCGCGGCGTGCTGCCCGTCGTTCCCGCGCGCGGCTCGGTTGGAGCGTCGGGTGACCTCGCGCCGCTCGCGCATCTCGCGCTGCCGCTCGTCGGCGAGGGCGAGGCGTTCGTCGACGGAGAGCGGCTGCCGGGCATCGAGGCGCTCGCGCGTGTCGGACTCGAGCCGATCGTGCTCGAGGCGAAGGAAGGGTTGTCGCTGATCAACGGCACGCAGTTCATGGCGGCATCTCTTGCGCTCGGCCTCATGCGTGCGCGTCGGCTTTCACGTGTCGCGGATCTCGCCTGCGCGATGTCGATCGAGGCGCTGCAGGGATCGCGTACGTCGTTCATGCCGGAGATCCATGCGCTGCGCCCGCTCCGTGGCCAGGCCGACTCTGCCGCGAACATCTGGCGCCTGCTCGAAGGCTCCGCGATCATCGAGTCGCATCGCTGGTGCGACAAGGTGCAGGACGCGTACTCGTTACGTTGCGCAGCGCAGGTCCACGGCGCGTCGCGCGACCTGCTGGACTACTGCGACTACACGGTGTCGGTCGAGCTCAATGCTGCGACGGACAACCCGCTCGTGCTCGTCGAGCAGGACACGCTCGTCTCGAACGGCAACTTCCACGGCCAGCCGCTCGCATTCGCGCTGGACGCGCTTGCGATGGGCGCCGCCGAGCTCGCGAGCATCTCCGAGCGGCGAGTCGAGCGGCTCGTCAACCCGAACCTCTCCGACGGCCTCCCGGCATTCCTGACCTCGGACGGAGGTCTCAACAGCGGCTTCATGATCCCGCAGTACGTTGCAGCTTCGCTCGTTTCGGAGAACAAGGTGCTCTGCCATCCTGCGTCGGTGGATTCGATTCCCACGAGTGCCGGACAGGAGGATCACGTGTCGATGGGCAACGCAGGCGGCCTGAAGGCGTGGCAGGTACTTGCGAACTGCGAGCGCGGTCTCGCGATCGAGCTGCTCGCCGGTGCGCAGGCAGTGGAGTTCCTCGCGCCGCTCGAGCCGGGGCCGGGCGTGCGTGCCACACGCGCGGCGGTGCGCGAGCTCTCGCCGCGGCTGCGTGACGACCGCTCGCTCGCGTCGGACATCGAAGCCGTCGCGACCGCCATCCGCGACGGCTCGATTCTCGCTGCCGCCGAGCAGGAGATAGGGGCGCTGCGATGAGCACGACAAAGACGCTCGCCGCGCGCGTCGATGCGTTGTGCGGCGATCTCTCGCGGATTCGCGCGCCCCGCGGGTCGGAGCTGAACGCGCGCCAGTGGTCGACCGAGGCTCCGCTGCGCATGCTGCTCAACAACCTCGATGCCGAAGTGGCGGAGCGGCCCGAAGAGCTCGTCGTCTACGGCGGGTCCGGGAAGGCGGCACGCAACCACGAAGCGCTTCGGGCAATCGTCGGCGCGTTGCTCGAGCTCGGGCCCGACGAGACCCTGCTCGTGCAGTCCGGCAAGCCGGTCGGGATCTTCACAACGCACGAGAACGCGCCGCGCGTGTTGATCGCGAACTCGCTGCTCGTGCCGAAGTGGGCGACCTGGGACGAGTTCCGCCGGCTCGAGGCCGAAGGACTGACGATGTTCGGCCAGATGACAGCGGGCTCGTGGATCTACATCGGCACGCAGGGGATCCTGCAGGGCACGTTCCAGACGTTCGCCGCCGCGGGGGAGAAGCACTTCGGCTCGCCCGACCTCGGCGGGCGCACGATCCTCACCGCGGGGCTCGGCGGCATGGGTGGTGCGCAACCGCTCGCCGGCACGATGGCCGGCGCCGCGATCCTCTGCGTCGAGGTCGATCCGCACCGCATCGAGCGGCGGCTCGAGACGCGCTACCTCGACGAGGCGACCGAATCGCTCGACGACGCGTTGTCGCGCATTCGTGCGGCAGCGGCCGAGGGGCGCGCCCTGTCGGTTGGATTGCTGGGCAACGCAGCGGAGGTCGTGCCCGAGCTGGCGGCGCGCGGCGAGCACTTCGATCTCGTCACCGACCAGACCGCTGCACACGATCCGCTCACCGGCTACGTCCCCCTGGGGCTCGACGTCGACGAGGCGTCGCTGCTGCGCGCATCCGACCCGAACGAGTACCTGCGTCGTGCGCGGGAGTCGATCGTCGCGCACGTCGAGGGGATGCTCGAATACGTCCGGCTCGGTGCGTATGTTTTCGATTATGGCAACAACCTGCGAGGTGAGGCCCGTGACGGTGGCGTAGCGGAGGCCTTCTCATACCCGGGCTTCGTCCCGGCCTATATCCGGCCGCTGTTCTGTCGTGGCGTCGGACCGTTTCGCTGGGCAGTGCTGTCCGGCGACCCGGCCGACATCGACACGATCGACGCGGCGCTCCGGGAGCTCTTCCCGGACGATCCGTTGCTGCAGCGGTGGCTCGAGCTCGCGCCCGAGCGGGTGGCATTCCAGGGGCTTCCCGCGCGGATCTGCTGGCTCGGCTACGGCGACCGCGCGAAGGCGGGGCTCGCGATGAACGAGCTCGTGCGGAGCGGCGCGGTCAAGGCGCCGGTCGTGATCGGCCGCGACCACCTCGACGCCGGCTCGGTCGCCTCGCCGTACCGCGAGACGGAAGCGATGCGCGACGGCTCGGACGCGATCGCGGACTGGCCGATCCTCAACGCCCTCGTCAACGTCGCGGCGGGCGCGACGTGGGTGAGCGTGCACCACGGCGGCGGGGTCGGGATCGGCAACTCGATCCACGCCGGCATGGTCGTGGTCGCCGACGGTACCCCCGAGGCGGCGGAGCGGCTCGAGCGCGTGCTGACGACCGACCCCGGCACCGGCGTCATGCGCCACGTCGACGCGGGCTACGAAGACGCGATCGACGCGGCCGAGCGAGGGGGGATCACGATCCCGTCCGTGCCTCACGACGCGTGAGCACGCCGCGGCTGCTGATCCGGGACCTCGCGCAGCTTGCGACACCGGCTGCGGGACCCGCGCCGTTACGCGGTGCGAGCCTCGGTGCGGTCGAGGTGCTCGAGGACGCGTACATGCTCTGCGCCGGCGACACGATCGAGAGCGTGGGGCGGATGCGCGACCTGCGACCGCTCGACGGCGACGTCGTGGAGCTCGACGGGCGTGGCCGCTGCGCGATCCCCGGCCTCGTCGACTGCCACACGCACCCGGCCTTCGGCGGCGACCGCGTCGACGAGTTCTCGCTCCGTGCGGGCGGCGCGAGCTACGAGGAGCTGCACGCTGCCGGCGGCGGCATCCAGTCCACCGTGCGCGCGACACGCGCCGCGGGCGCGGACGGACTGCGCGCGGCGGTGGATCGGCACCGCGGCTGGATGCTCGCGCAGGGCACGACGACCTTCGAGGGGAAGTCGGGCTACGGGCTCGATCGCGAGACCGAGCTCGCGTCGCTGCGCGCCGTGCGAGCTGCGGGCGGTGTCCCGACCTGGCTCGGCGCGCACGCCGTGCCGCCCGAGTTCGAAGGCGACCCGGACGCGTACCTCGACTTCGCACTCGCCGAGGTGCTGCCCGAAGCGGCAAAGCTCGCGGAGGCCGCCGACGTATTCCTCGAGCGGGGCGCGTTCGACGCTGCACAGGCGCGCCGCTACCTCGAGGCGTGCCGCGCCGCCGGGCTCGCGCTGCGCCTGCACGGCGACCAGTTCACGGAGTCCGGTGCAGTCCCGCTCGCGATCGAGCTCGGCGCGCGCTCGGTCGACCACCTCGAGGCGACCGGAGCCGAGGGCGTCCGCCTGCTCGCGGCAAGCGACGTCGCCGCCGTCGTGCTCCCGGCGAGCGCGCTCTTCCTCGGGAGGCCGATGCCCCCCGCGCGAGCGCTCGTCGACGCGGGCGCCGCCCTCGCGCTCGCGACCGACTTCAACCCTGGCAGCGCCTTCTGCGAAAGCCTGCCCCTCTGTTGCTCGCTCGCGGCGACGCAGTTGAAGCTCTCGCCGGCGGAGGCGCTCTCCGCGTGCACCGTCAACGCAGCGCACGTGCTCGGCCGGGCCGACCGGCTCGGCCGCCTGGCCCCGGGCTATCGCGCCGACGTTGTCCTCCTCGCCACGCCCGACTGGCGCTACCTCGCCTACCACCTGAGCGGCCGGATCGTCGACGCGGTCGTATTGGCGGGGCAGCCGGCGAGCTAGGCTAGGACCATGCCCTCGAGGAAGCAGCGGCGCCGCGAGCTCAAGCAGAAGCGGCACGAGTACGAGTTCGTCTACGTCGACGGCGAGGGGAACGAGCTCGAGGAGCTGCCCGAAGGCTTCGAGGAGCCGAAGAAGGAGCGCCCTGCAGCGCGCAACGGCGCGAAGCCGGCCGCGAAGAAGCAGGCTCCCACCCGCGGCGGCCGGGCTGTGCGCACCCCGCCGGAGCCCTCGTGGAATCGCGCGTTCAAGCGCGGCGGACTCCTCGGGATCGTCGTCTTCGTGCTCTTCTCGCTCACGGCGAAGGGGCATTGGGTCAGCGTCGTACCTCTGGCGTTGCTCTACACCGCGCTCTTCGTCCCGTTCACGTACGTGATCGACCGCTTCGCCTACCGCCGGTGGGAGGCGCGCCAGTCCGGCGGCGCGTCCACGCCCTCTAAGAAGCGATAGCGCCGGAGCGGGACGACTCGTCGCCCCGGTAGTGCCCCTCACCGGGCCACGGTGCGAGCAGGAGCATCAGCCGCGCGCGTCCGTCGGCCGTCACGGAGTGACGCTCGTCCGGGTCGAAGCGGAAGAGCTCGCCGACCCCGGCGTCGATCGACTCGTCACCGGCCTCGACGTGCACGCTGCCGTCGATGACGAGGAGGAACGCCGACTCCTTCACCTGGTGCTCCCCGAGCTCCTGGCCGGGGTCGAGCCCGATCACCACGACGCGGCTCTCGCCCTCGAGCGAATGGAGCACCACGGGAGAGCGGGCGCCGTCGGGCGTCTCGATCTCATTCAGCTTCCAATGCTGCACGGAACGAGAGTGCCCATGACTGCAAGGCGTTACACATGACGCGGCTAGACTCGCCCGCGTGACCATCGTCGTCGACAGGTACGCGCTCGGCCCCATCAAGACCAACTGCTACGTCGTCCGCGCAAGCCGCGAGACGACCGAGGCGGCCGTCGTCGACCCGGGCGGCGACGCCGCCGACCTCCGTCTCGAGCTTGCCCGGAGCGGCGCCTCCTGCAGCGCGATCCTGATCACGCACGGGCACTTCGACCACGTCGGAGGCGTCGCCGACCTCGCCGAGGGGACCGGCGCGCCGGTCTACATGCCGGAGGGCGAGCGCGACCGGCTCGAGCGCTACGCCGAGTTCGCACCGGTCGGGATGCCCGGCCGCTCCTACGTGCCCGACCACCTGCTCGAGGGCGGCGAGACCATCGACGTCGCCGGGCTCTCGTTCGAGTGTGTCGCCATTCCCGGCCACTCGCCGGCGCATGTCGCGTTCTACACGGATGGGACGCTGTTCAGTGGCGACCTGCTCTTCGCCGGCTCCGTCGGACGCGTCGACCTGCCGGGCGCCGACTGGGACACGCTCGTCACGTCCGTGCGCACGCTCATCGACCGCTATCCGCCCGAGACCGTCGTCTACCCCGGTCACGGCATGCCCACGACGCTCGGCGACGAACTCGCGCGCAATCCGTTCCTCGCGGAGCTTCGGGCGTGACGCGCATCGAGGCGCCGCGTGGTACGCACGACGTCCTTCCCTCCGAGCAGCCGCTCTGGCAGAAGGTGACGGGGGAGATGGAGCGGCTGTGCGATCTCTACGGCTACCGGCGCATCCAGACGCCCGTGTTCGAGGACGTCGACCTCTTCCAGCGGACGGCAGGCTCCGGCTCCGACATCGTGCAGAAGGAGATGTACGTCTTCGAGGACCGGAGCGGCCGCAAGCTCGCGCTGCGCCCCGAGGGCACTGCGCCGATCTGCCGCGCGTACCTCGAGCACGGCATGCAGCGCGAGCCGCAACCGGTGAAGCTCTTCACGATCGCCTCGATGTACCGCTACGACAAGCCGCAGCGGGGCCGCTATCGCGAGCATTGGCAGCTCTCGGTCGAGAACGTCGGCTCGGACGATCCCGCAACCGACGCCGAGGTGATCCAGTTCTACGACACGCTGCTCCGGAACCTCGGTGTGAGCCGGTACGAGCTCCAGCTCAACTCGATCGGCGACCGCGAGTGCCGGCCCGCGTATCTCGAGCAGCTGAACGCGTGGCTCGACGAGCACGCGGACGTCCTCGACGACGACGCGCGGAAGAAGCGCGCGACGAGCCCGCTGCGCGTGTTCGACGTCAAGACGGAACGCGTGCGCGAAGCGCTGAAAGACGCGCCCAAGATCGGAGACTCGCTGTGCGACGCGTGCGCCGAGCACTTCGCGCAGGTGCGCGCATATCTCGACGCCTACGGCGTGAAGTACACGATCGTGCCGACGCTCGTGCGCGGCCTCGACTACTACAGCCGCACGACGTGGGAGTTCGTCGGGCCGGACGAGTCGACGCAGGGCTCGACGATCAGCGCGGGTGGGCGCTACGACTATCTGATCGAGGAGATCGGCGGCCCACCGACTCCGGGCGTCGGGTTCGGCGCCGGGATCGAGCGTCTCGTCCTGTCGCTCGAGCTCGAGGGCGTCACCACGGAGCCGCCCGCGCTCGACGTGTTCCTCGCAGTCGACGGCGGATCGCGCACCGGCGCGCTCGCGCTGCTCGCCGAGCTTCGCGCCCGCGGCATCGCCTCCGACACCGACTACGCCGGACGCTCGCTCAAGGGCCAGCTCACACAGGCGCAGCGCTCCGGTGCGCGCGACACCGTCATCTTCCGGGACGGCTCGATCACCCTCCGCCGCCGCGGGGAGCAGGATGTCGACGTGCAGGCGGACGAGCTCCTCGAAAGGCTTGCGTCGTGAGCAGCTGGCGCGACACCACCTGCGGCGTCCTCGGCGCCGCTGACGCAGGCAAGCGCGTCAAGGTCGCCGGCTGGACCGACACGCGCCGCGACCACGGCGGGCTTGTCTTCATCGACCTGCGCGACTTCTCCGGGAAGGTGCAGCTGGTGATCAACCCCGAGCGCACCGCCGACGCGGCCGCGCTCGCGCACGAGATCCGGAGCGAGTTCGTCCTCCAGGCGGAAGGCGAGGTCGTGCTCCGCGCACCCGATGCCGTCAATCCGAACCTTCCGACCGGCGAGATCGAGATCCAGGTCGACATGCTGACGATCGTCTCGCGCTCCGAGCCGCTGCCGTTCCAGATCGGCGAGGACGTCGACGAGGTGCTGCGGCTCAAGTACCGGTACCTCGACATGCGCGGCGAGCGCATGCAGCGCAACCTCCGCCTGAACCACACCGTCATCTCCGCGATCCGCCGGGCGATGGACGGGCTCGGCTTCGTCGACGTGTGGACGCCGAGCATGACCAAGGGCACGCCGGAGGGCGCGCGCGACTTTCTCGTGCCGGTGCGCCTCCAGCCCGGGAAGTTCTTCGCGCTCGCGCAGTCGCCGCAGCTGTTCAAGCAGCTCTGCATGGTCGGCGGGCTCGACCGCTACTACCAGATCGCGACGTGCTGGCGGGACGAAGATCTCCGGGCCGACCGGCAGTTCGAGTTCCGGCAGCTCGACCTCGAGATGTCGTTCGTCGACCGCGAGGACGTGCTCGACGTGATGGAGGTCGCGGTCGTCGCATCGTTCGAGGCGGTCGGGCGCGCCGCTCCGACGCGGCCGTTCCCGAGGCTCACCTATACGGATGCGATGCGGCGCTTTGGCTCGGACAAGCCCGACCTCCGCTTCGGCCTCGAGATCCAGGACGCAACCGCGCTGACCCGATCGTCCGAGTTCGGCGTCTTCTCGAAGGCGCCGGTCGTCCGCCACATCGTCGTGCCGCGCGCGTTTTCCCGCGCCGAGCTCGGGAGGCTGGAGGAGCTCGCGAAGGAGTGGGGCGGAAAGGGACTCGCCTACCTCGTCAACGACGGCGGCGAGATCCGCTCGCCGATCGTGAAGTTCCTCTCGGAGCAGGAGCTCGCAGCGCTCACGCCCGAGCCCGGGTCGACCGCCCTCTTCGCCGCCGACTCGGAAGACGTCGTCACGCGCGTGCTGGGCGGTCTGCGCGCCCACTTCGGTCGCGAGCTGCAGCTGGCCGAGGGGCAGACTGACGCATTCCACTGGGTGATCGACTTCCCGCTCTTCGAACGGGACGAAGACAGCGGCCGGTGGACGTTCCTCCACCATCCCTTCACCGCCGCGATCGCCGGCTGCGAGGACCAGATCTCGAGCGATCCCGGCAACGTCATCGGGCAGCACTACGACCTGATCTGGAACGGGTGGGAGATGGGCTCGGGCTCGATCCGCATCCACCGCGCCGAGCTGCAGCAGGCGGTCTTCACGACGATGGGGCTCGGCGCGGAGGAGCAGCGGGAGAAGTTCGGCTTCCTCCTCGACGCACTTCGCATGGGCGCGCCGCCGCACGGCGGCTTCGCGATGGGCATCGATCGCTTCGTCGCGCTCATGGCCGGAGAGCCCGACATCCGCCAGGTGATCGCGTTCCCGAAGGTCGCGAGCGGCTCCGACCCCCTCACCGGGGCTCCGACCTCGATGCCGGACACGGTGCTCCGAGAGCTCGGAATCCGCTCGATCGCCGGTCCCGATCAAGCCGAGGGAACGGACAGCCGATGAAGAAGTCATACTTCTGACAGCGGCTCGCCGCGTCGACGCAGTTCAACACGAGAGGAACGACTAGATGGCTACCGAAGGTCCGGGCCGCGCAGGGGTCCCGTCGCTGACGTCTCTGCCGCGCTATGAGGACATTCCCCAGGTCGGGGACGGCCTCGACGCGGCGCGAGTCCGCGACGCCTTCGACGCCTTCCGCCGCCATGCGGCCCAGCTGCAGGCGCAGCTGCGTGTCCTCCAGGCCGCCGGCGCCCGTACGGGCCCGTCCGTCGAGCCGACCGGCCATGCCGTCCGCATGGACGCGCTGCACCTGATCCGCGCCGCCGCCGAGTTCGCCGACACGATCGAGCGCGACGCACAGAACGCAGCCGGCTCGCAGCTTTCGAAGACCGAGGAAGAGGTCAGCCGCCGCCAGCACGAGCTCCAGGATCGCGAGGCCGAGATCGAGCGGTATCGCCAGGAGAGCGAGCGCCAGCGGGCCGAGATGCTGAACGCCACCCGCAACGAGACGCGGGAGCTGCTCGCCAAGGCTCACGCCGACGCGACCCGCGAGCTCCAGGAGGCGGAGGCCAAGGGCAGCCGCCTGCTCGAGCAGTCGCGCCATCAGGCCACCGAGCTCACGAACGCCGCCCGTGCCGAAGTCGAGCAGACGCTCGAATGGGCGCGCGCGCAGGCCTCCGCGGTGCTCGCCCGGGCCCAGCACGGCGCTGAGCAGCTGCTCTCCGCGGCCGGTCTCGGCCAGGACGCGATCGGCCAGGTCGCGGGCGCGATCATGCGCGCAGCGGAGAGCGCCGGCGAGGCAAGCCGGCCGCAGCCGCCCGCAGCCGCGTTTGCAGGCCCTGCGGCTGTG
>DATEXK010000491.1:0-3938 GCA_035257065.1 Gaiellaceae bacterium
CTCGCCGTCGCGCTCGCGATCGCGTCTGCCGCGCGCCGGGCGCCGGTTCGCGCGGGCATCGCCGCCTTCGGCGAGATCGGCCTGACCGGGCGGCTTCGCCCGGCCACCCAGGTCGACAGGCGGCTCGAGGAGTGCGCCAAGCTCGGCCTCACCGCGGTCGTCGCGCCGGAGGGGACGCCGACACATGGCACACTTCGGGTCACGCGCGCCGACACGATCCGTGAGGCGATTCGCGCTGGACTCGATGCCGAACAATCCCCCTCACGAGAACAAGGAGACGAGGGCCGACTGGGACCCGGCTGAGCTCGGCTTCACCCGGACGCCGTCGGAGGACGATCCGCGGCGCGATCCGGCGCTGCTCCAGGCGATCGAGAAGGTCGCGCCCGGCACGGCGCTCCGCCAGGCGGTCGACGACGTGATCCGCTCGCGCGAGGGCGCGTTGATCGTGGTCGGCGACCCGCAGGAGCTCGCGTTCCTCTACTCCGGCGGCATCAGGCTCGATGCGCCGTTTCGCCCGCAGCTGCTCTACGAGCTCGCGAAGATGGACGGCGCGATCATCGTCGACGCGGCGGTGAAGCGCCTCGCCTGGGCGAACGTCCAGCTGATGCCCGACCCGACGATCCCCTCCGAGGAGACGGGGACGCGGCATCGCACGGCCGAGCGCGTCGCGAAGCAGACGGCCGCGCTCGTCGTCTCCGTCTCGCAGGAGCGCGAGACCGTGACCGTGTTCGTCGGGCAGGCGCATTACCAGCTCGACCCGGTCGCCGACGTGCTCGCGAAGACGAACCAGGCACTCGGGACGCTCGACACGTACCGCCAGCGGCTCGAGCAGGTCCTGCTCCGCCTCACGGCGCTCGAGTTCCAGAACGCCGTCACGCTCGACGACGTCCTCGTCGTGCTCCAGCGGGCGGCGATGACCTCGCGCATGGCGGAGCGGATCCAGCGCGACTGCGTCGAGCTCGGCAGTGAGGGGCGCCTGATCCGGATGCAGCTCGAGGAGCTCGTCGGGAACCTCCCGGCGGATCTCGACGCGATCGTCCGCGACTACCACGCGGTCAGCGCCGACGCTGAGGCGACGCTCGTGCTCGAGGGCCTCCGATCCATGCGCTACCGCGACCTCCGCGAGTTCGAGCGGCTCTCCGAGCTGCTCGGCTACGACCGGGGCGTCAATCCGCTCGATCGCAGCGTCGCGCCGCGGGGTTTCCGCGTGCTCTCGCACATCCCGCGGCTGCCCGACGCGGTGATCCGGCGGGTCGTCGGGGACTTCGGGAACCTCGACACGGTCATCCGCGCCTCCCAGCGCGACCTCGAGGCGGTGGAGGGTGTCGGGGCCGTACGGGCCCGCGAGATCCGGGAGGGCCTGCGGCGGCTGCAGGAGCACAACCTCGTCGATCGCTACCTCCAGCTTTAGCTCTTTGAAGCATTAAACTATCCAAAAAGTGGCGTTTCCAGGCCGTTTTTGCTAGAATGTCTCCTCTCGGGGCCGGTGCAGCAGGTGCGCCGGCTCTTTTGGCGGGAACGCCTCGAACCGAAGGGGAGGGTCGGCTTGTACAAGGTCGGCGACAAGGTGGTGTATCCGCACCACGGTGCCGGGACGGTCGTCAAGAAGGAGTCGCGCGAGGTTCTCGGGACGAAGCGCGAGTACCTGACGATCAAGATCCTGCACAACGACATGACCGTTCAGGTCCCGAGCGAGAATGCCGACCAGGTCGGCCTTCGCCGGGTGATCGGCGAGAAGGAAGTCAGCGTCGTGATCAAGGCGTTGACCGGCGGCTCGACCGAGATGCCGAAGAACTGGAACCGTCGCTTCAAGCACAACCGCGACAAGATGAAGACGGGCGACATCCTCGAGCTCTCCGAGGTCGTCAAGAACCTCTCGCTCCGCGACCACGAGAAGGGCCTGTCCACGGGCGAGAAGCAGATGTTCGTGAAGGCGAAGAAGATCCTCGCCTCCGAGCTGATGTACGCCAAGGGCATGGACGAGGAAGAGTGCGCCGAGTGGCTCGACGGGGTGCTCGCCGGCGTCGGGGGCAACGGCAAGAAGCGGCCCGCGGCCAAGAAGAAGGCCGTCGCGGCGACCGCGTAGTCCGGGGTCTAGGCTCCGGGTCATGAGCGTCTGGGCGATCCTCGTGGCCGCGGGCCGGGGGGAGCGACTCGGTCTCGACCAACCGAAGGCATTTGCGAAGCTCGGCGAGGATCCACTCCTCGCCGAGCCTCTGCGCCGCCTCGAGGAATCCGAGTGGGTCGACGCGATCGTGCTGGTCGCGCCGCCGGGCTGGGAGGAGCCGGCGATCCTGCTGGCCGAGGAGCTCGGCTGCGGCAAGGTGAGCGCGTGCGTACCGGGCGGTGAGACGCGTGCCGACTCGGTGCGGGCGGGCCTGGCGGAAGTGCCCGCCGACGCCGTGGTGGTGCTCGTGCACGACGCGGCGCGGCCCCTCCTGCCGGAAGCCGTGATCGAGCGGGTGCTCGCGCCGCTCTCGGAAGGCTGGGACGGCGCCGTGCCGGGCCTGCGGGTCGCGGACACGCTGAAGCGCGTGGGCGCCGACGGTGCGATCGCCGAGACCGTGTCGCGAGACGGGCTCTGGGCGGTTCAGACGCCGCAGGCCTTCGTCGCAGATGTCCTGCGCGCCGCGGTCGAGGCCGGCGGCGAGGCAACGGACTGCGCAGCGCTCGTCGAGGCTCGGGGCGGCCGCGTGAAGGTTGTGCCCGGCGATCCGCAGCTCCTGAAGGTCACGACGGCCGACGACCTCGCGAAGATCGCGGCATGGCTCTAACGCAGCTTCGCGCGTTTCACGGGGGAACCCATGGTTCCCCCGTGGGCCCCCTCCTTCGCAGTGATCCTGATGGCGGGCATCTTCGTGGCCTCCCGCCGGGCGGAGCCCGGCTCCGGCCGCCGAACGGTGCTGCATGTGGCTGACCTGAGCGAGCACCGGTGGTCGTGACAGCTTTCGTCTTCGACGTCGGAGAAACGCTTGTCGATGAGACAGGCATGTGGGAGCGGGCCGCCGAAGCAGCCGGCGTGCCTGCGTTCACGCTGATGGGCGTCCTCGGCGGGCTTGCCGCCCGCGGCGAGCATCACCGCCGCGCCTGGGAGATCCTCGGAGTCGAGCCTCCTCATTCGACCTGGACGATCGACGATTTCTACCCGGACGCACTCCCGTGTCTCGCGGCGCTCCGGGCGAAGGGCCATCTCGTCGCGGCGGTGGGTAACACACCCGAGTCGGTCGAGAACGATCTGCGCCCACACGTCGACTTCGTCGGATCTTCGGAGCGCTGGAACATCGAGAAGCCGTCTCCGTCGTTCTTTGCGCGCATCGTGGAAGAGGCAGGTGTTCCGGCGGGGCAGATCGCGTACGTCGGAGACCGCGTCGACAACGACATCGGGCCCGCGCTCGCGGCGGGGATGGTCGCGGTTCACGTGCGGCGGGGCCCGTGGGGATACCTGCACGAGCCGCCGCGCGAGGCGATCCGCATTCGCTCGCTCGACGAGTTGCCCGAGG
Source organism: Gaiellaceae bacterium (assembly GCA_035257065.1). Classification (GTDB taxonomy): domain Bacteria; phylum Actinomycetota; class Thermoleophilia; order Gaiellales; family Gaiellaceae; genus Palsa-739. Next base: position 3,501 of record DATEXK010000491.1, read on the forward strand.
TTCTGCCGTGACCGACTATCGCGTCGGCACAGGGTTCGACGCGCACGCGTTCGAGGACGGGGTGCCGCTCGTGCTCGGCGGCGTGCAGATCGAGCACCCGCGGGGGATGGCCGGGCACAGCGACGGCGACGTGCTCGCGCACGCGCTCACGGATGCCGTCCTCGGTGCCGCCGGGATGGAGGACATCGGCGCGCTCTTTCCCTCCGGCGACCCGGCCCTCGAGGGCGCCGACTCGATCGAGCTGCTGCGGGAGGCATGGCGGCGGGTGCGCGAAGCGGGCTGGGAGCTCTCGAACGCAGACGTCGTGCTGATCGGCGAGGAGCCGCGGCTTGCGCCGCACCGAGATGCGATGCGGGCGCGGCTCGCCGAGGCGCTGGGCGTCGAGCCGGAGCGCGTCGCCGTGCGCGCGACGACGACGGACGGGCTCGGCTTCACCGG
>DATEXK010000492.1:0-3713 GCA_035257065.1 Gaiellaceae bacterium
CCTCCCCGCCTACGAGGCGCTCCGGAGCATCATGCGCGACGAGTACAGCGCGTACGGCCTCAGCTTCAGCGGGCACTTCTCGCACTGGTACCAGTGGGGCGTGATGGTCTACGGGCGGTTCGTCGTCGAGCGGCCGCCGGATGACGTCGACGACGCGATCGCCCTCTACGACGAGATCTGGCGCCGTTCATCCGCGGCCGTCATGGCGGCGGGCGCAGTGATCAACGACCACCACGGCATCGGCCTGAAGCTCGCCGCCGACGTCGCGAAGCAGTGGGGCAGCTCCTGGGAGGTGCTCGAGACGATCAAGCACGCGCTCGACCCCGCCGGCATTGCGAATCCCGGCAAGCTCGGCCTGTGACGACGCAACCGAAAGGAACGACGGACATGGATCTGCCCTCGTACAACATCGCCGACCTCGCACCGCCGGACATCCGCGCGTATCTCGAGGAGAAGGACATCATCATGATCCCGATCGGCGCCGTGGAGCAGCACGGGCCGCACCTGCCGCTGTCGACAGACGCGGTCCAGGCCGAGGAGATCACGGCACGTGCCGGGAAGCTCGCGAAGGTCCTCTACACGCCGTGCGTCTGGATGGGCTACTCGCCGCAGCACATGTACGGGCCAGGCGAGGGCACCGGGACGATCACGATCCGCTCGCAGGTCCTGCTCGAGGTCTACCGTGACATCGCGCGGTCGCTGATCTACCACGGCTTCAACAAGCTCGTCTTCGTCAACAACCAGGGCAGCACGGTGAAGATCATCGACCCGCTGCTGCGCCGGATTCGCTACGAGACGGGCGCGTTCGTGGTCATGTCGAAGCTCTACGGCGAGCGCTACATGGGCGTCATCGAGGGGATCATGGAGAATCCGCCCGAGGAGACGCCGGGCTGGCACTCGAGCGAGCTCGAGACGTCGCAGATGCTCGCGCACGACCCGGCGCTCGTGCGCATGGACCGCGCCGTCGACCAGCGCGCGAAGCGTCCGGACTGGTTCCCCGAGGCGTTCGTCAAGCGCGACGGCAATCCCGATGTCGAGTTCCAGGGCTACCAGTACTTCGTCTTCGCGACCGACCACGAGGACTTCACGCCGAGCGGAGTGATCGGCAATCCGTTCCGCGCGACCGCCGAGAAGGGCGAGGCGACCTACACGCGCTTCGCGGAGCATCTCGCGGCCGCCCTCGCCGAGTTCGAGAAGGTCGACGTGAAGGTGCACACGCGCGAATGGCCGGATCACGCCTGAGGTTCGAACGATGACGGCGCCTCAGATCGTCATCATCGGCACCCTCGACACGAAGGGGCCCGAGATCGAATACACGGCGCGCGTCGTCGAGCGGCTCGGCGCGCGGTCGATCGTCGTCGACTCCGGCATCCTCGGCGAGCCGGACGGCTGTGTGCCCGACGTCACGCGGGCGGAGGTCGCCGCCGCCGCCGGCTACCGGATCGACGACCTGCGCAATGCGGGCAGCCGCGGCGCGGCGGTCGAGCGGATGCTCGAAGGAGTGCGTGCCGTCTGCCTGCGCCTGCTCGACGAGGGGCGCCTCGACGGTGTGCTCTGTCTCGGCGGCGCCGAGGGCGCGATCCTCGGTGCCGCGGCGATGCACGTGCTCCCGGTCGGGATCCCCAAGGTGCTCGTCTCGCCGAGCGCCTCCGGGCGGCGTCCGTTCGCGGACTTCGTCGGACTCAACGACATGGTCGTCATGCACTCGGTCGTCGACATCCTCGGTCTCAACCCGATCGCACGCTCGGTGTTCGAGAACGCGGCCGCTGCGGTCGTGGGTATGGCGCGCGATGGGAGCGGCCGGCTGGGCTCGCTCGGCGAGAACACCGTCGGCCTGACGATGCTCGGCCAGACGACGCCGGCTGTGATGCGGATCCGGACGCTGCTCGAGGAGACGGGTCACGACCCTGTCGTCTTCCACGCCAACGGTGTCGGCGGGCCGGCGATGGAGAGCCTCGCGCGGGCGGGGTCGATCGCGGGCGTGATCGACTACACGCTCTCCGAGCTGGCGAACACGGTCATGGACGGGATCCACACGACCGGCCCCGAGCGTCTCACGGTCGCCGGCGAGCTCGGGCTCCCACAGGTCGTGGTGCCCGGCTGCGCGGACTTCTTCAACCAGGGGGCGCCGGGCACGCTGCCGGAGCGGTATCGCAGCCGCAAGTGCTACTACCACAATCCCGTGGCGACGCTCGTCCGGCTCGCGCCGGAGGAGATGGTCGAGCTCGGCCGCATGATCGCGGCGCGGCTGAACCCGGCGAAGGGGCCGATCGCGGTCGTGGCGCCGACGCGCGGCTTCTCGCTGGCGGACGTCCCGGGCGGCGCTCTCTGGGACCCGGAGGCCGACGCGGCGCTCCTCGACACGCTCGCCGCCGAGCTTCGCCCGGACATCCCGTTCGAGCGGGTGGAGACGCACATCAACGATCCAGAGTTCGCCGACCTCGTCGCCGAGCGCTACCTCGCGCTCGCAGTGCGAGCGGAGGAAGCGTGATGGCGCGCGCGCTGCGCCAGAGCGACATCCTCGAGCACATCGAGCGCCAGGGCGGCGCGTCCGTCTCCGAGCTCGCCGGTGCCTACGGCGTCTCTCCGATCACGATCCACCGTGACCTCGAACAGCTCGCCGTCGACGGGCTCGTCGTGCGCGTCCGCGGCGGCGCGCAAGCTGTCTCACGCGCAAGGCCGGACCGCGAGAGCGCCTTCGTGAAGCGGCAGCGCGAGGCGCAGGTAAGCAAGGCCGCGATCGCCGCGCGAGCCGCGGAGCTGGTGGAAGACGGGTCGACGATCTTCGTCGACGCCTCGACGACCGCGCTCGAGCTCGCGCGCCACCTCGCCGCGTACCCGCCGAACGCGCTAACGCTTCTGACCACGTCGCCTGCGATCGCGTACGAGCTGAGCTGCAGCGCGATTCACGTGATCGTTGCGCCGGGCGAGGTCGACCAGAACCTGCGCGTGATCGGCGGCCGCTGGACGGTCGAGTTTCTGCAAGACCTGAACTTCGCCGTCGCCTTCGTCTCTGGCTTCGGACTGACCCTCGAGCTCGGGTTGACGACGGGGCAGCGGGACATCGCCGACACGCTGCACGCCGCACGGAGCGGTGCGGAGAGGACGGTCGCGCTCGTCGACGCGACGAAGTTCGGGCGCAGCGCGCTCCTGACAATCGCGGACGCACGCGAGCTGACCGTCGTCGTCGTGGACGAGCTCTTGCCGCAGGCAGTGCGCGACGAGTATGCCGCCGCCGGCGTGAATCTCGTCGTCGCACCGCTCGAGCCGGGCGGGTGAGCGCGCCGGTGCCGGCGGTCCAGCTGTTCGCGACCTGCCTCGGCGACCTGCTGTTCGCGGAGGCGGTCGCCGACACCGAGTCGCTGCTGCGCGAGGCCGGCTTCGACGTCGTCTTCCCGCGCGGGCAGGTCTGCTGCGGTCAGCCCGCCTTCAACTCGGGCCACCGCGCCGCCGCGAGGCGCGTTGCGAGGACGTTCGTCTCCGCCTTCTCGCGGGAGCTGCCGATCGTGACACCGTCCGGCTCGTGCGCGGCGATGGTCGCGCGTCAGTTGCCGGCCCTCGTGGGCTGCGAGCCGTACGAGGTCTGGGAGCTGTCGGTGTTCCTCCAGGCGCACGACGTCGAGCCGCCGCGCTGTAACGAGGGACGCCGCGTTGCCTATCACGACTCGTGTCACATGAGCCGCGAGCTCGGGATCGTCGACGCCCCACGGCGG
>DATEXK010000493.1:0-4661 GCA_035257065.1 Gaiellaceae bacterium
CGGCGCGGCGCTCGGCGGGGCGTGTGAGCGCGGCGAGCGCGACAAGCGCTGCCCAGACGGCTCCGGCGCCGCCGACATGCAGGCCGGCGAGGATCTCGTGCGTACGGCCGTCGCCGCCGACGAGCACGATCGCGATCCCGAAACCGATCTGGACGAGCACGGCCAGAAGAGGCAGCGAGCCGGCCAGCCGCGGGCCCTTGCCGCGCAGCGCAAGCACGAGCAGGGCCAGGGCGAGGGCCGCCACCGTGTACGCGAGCATGCGGTGAGCGACCTGGAGCCCTGCGTGGCCACCGCCCGCTGCGAAGCTGCCGTTGCAGCCGGGCCATTGCTTTCCGCACGCGTCGCCCGCCTCCGTGGCGACGACCGCGGCGCCGACCGACACGAGCGCGAGGCCGACGAGGACGCTCGCTCCGGCGAGGCGGGTGAAGCCGGGGGTCGCCGTCCCCTCGCTCCGCCGCCAGGCGGCGGCGGCGGCGAGGACGATCGCGGCCAGGAAGAGGAGCCCCACCACGAAGTGGAAAGCGACGACCCAGCCGGGCAGCTCGAGCCAGACGACGACGGCGCCGAGCAGCGCCTGCAGCGGGACGAGGACGACGGCGAGCAGCGCCGGCCAGAGGATGTCCGTGCGCGCGCGGTAGCTGCGCCAGGCCCAGACCGCCACCGCGACGGCCAGCACGCTGACGAGTGCGACGACAGCACGGTGGCTGTACTCGATCACCGACGCCCTCTGGTCGAGCGGCACAGCTCCCGACGTGCAAAGCGGCCAGTGCGGGCAGCCGAGACCCGACTCGGTCACGCGGACGACGCCGCCTACCGCGACGAGCGCCCAGGCCGTAAGCGCGGCTGAGGTCGCAAGGAGGCGGAAGCGGAGACTCGGCAAGAGGACGATTGTCGTCCGCGGCAACCGGCCGCAGGATCGGCGGTCCCCCGCACGTCTGCTGCGGCAAAGTACCGATCTGAGCCGCGAGCAGCGCTTTCCGAACAATAGTGGCTTTACTTTTTAAAGTCTTGCTGGCAGACTGAATTGCCATGAGCCAGGTCGCCACCGCGCCGGAGCCCGCCGCCGCCAAGCGCACGCAGACGGAGCACCATCACGTCCTGATCGTCGGGGGTGGCACGGCCGGCATCACGCTCGGTGCGCGGCTCGCCCGGACGCTCGGCGGCAACTCGCTCGGCGTGGTCGAGCCTTCCGAGCGCCACTACTACCAGCCGCTCTGGACGCTCGCCGGCGGCGGCGTGTTCGACAAGCGCAAGAGCGAGCGGCCCGAAGGCTCGCTGGTCCCGAAGGGCGCGACCTGGGTACGCGACGCGGCCACCGAGTTCGTCCCCGAGGAGAACGAGATCGTCACGGCCGGCGGCCGGCGGATCGGCTACGACTTCCTCGTCGTCGCACCCGGGATCCAGATCGACTGGGACGCGATTCCCGGGCTGGCGGAGACCATCGGTCGGGACGGCGTCTCGAGCATCTACAGCTACGAGCACGTCGATCGGACCTGGGACGACATCCGGAGCTTCCAGGGCGGCACGGCCGTCTTCACGTTTCCGAACACGCCCGTCAAGTGCCCGGGAGCAGCGCAGAAGATCATGTATCTCGCCGACGACCAGTTCAGGAAGGCGGGCGTGCGAGACCGAGCGAACGTGATCTTCGCCTCGGCCGCACCCGGCATCTACGGCGTCGAGAAGTACGCCGTCACGCTGCGCAAGGTCGTCGAGCGGAAGGGGATCGAGACGCGCTTCAGGCACAACCTCGTCGAGGTGCGCTCGGCGACGCGGGAAGCGATCTTCGAGCAGCTCGACACCGGTGAGACGGTTGTCATCCCGTACGACCTTCTGCACGTCACACCGCCGATGAGCGCCCCGGACTTCGTCAAGGAGAGCCCGCTCGCAGCTGACCGCGGTTGGCTCGAGCTCGACAAGCACACCCTCCAGCACCCCCGCTGGCCGAACGTCTTCGGCCTCGGCGACACGAGCAACCTGCCGACCGCAAAGACCGCCGCCGCCATCCGCCACCAGGCCCGCGTGGTCGTCGAGAATGTGCTCGCCGCGCGCGAGGGCCGGTCGCTTCCGGCCCGCTACGACGGGTACACCGCCTGCCCGATCGTCACCGGCTACGGCAAGCTCGTGCTCGCCGAGTTCGACTACGACCTCACGCCGAGGGAGACCTTCCCCTTCGACCAGTCGAAGGAGCGCCGCAGCATGTACCTGCTGAAGAAGCGCGGGCTACCGCTCCTCTACTGGCAGGGAATGATGCGGGGCCGCGACCGCGACGTGTGATCCGGCCAGCCAGCCGGTTGTGCGCCGCCGCAGGACGTCCTCGTCGGTGACCGCCCATTCGTGCGAGCGCGCATAGACGTCCTGCACGCGCAGGTCGGGGCGACCTGCAACGAGCGGCTCGAGCAGCGACGGGTCGTCGACCGCGGGCGCCAGCACCTCGGGCGCGAGCGAGCCGTAGAGGTGCAGCAGATGCGTGCGGGTCTTCGCGTCGAGCTCGACCGGCCAGTCGATGCGGTCGAGCCCCGTCGCGCCGGGCAACGGCCGTGGCTTCTTCGACAGGCCGCGCACTCCGAGGTGATCGAGCGCGTCGAGCGCGATGCGGCGGTACGTCGTCAACTTGCCGCCCGCGACGCTCACCATCCCGGTCGGCCCGGTCGAGTACACGGTCTCACGCCGCGCATTCGCGGTCTGGCCCTCACCGCCCGGCAGGACGCGCAGGCCGCAGAACGTCGCCCGTGGCGGGCCGAGATCCTCGACCGCCACCGATGCCTCGGTCAGCACCTGCTGCACGTCCTCGTCCGTGACGCGGACGTCCTCGGGCTCGCCGTCGTGCTCGGTATCGGTCGTGCCGAGGAGCAGCATCCCTTCCCACGGCACGGCGAAGCTCACGCGCACCTTGTCGTGCGAGATCGTCAGCGCCGCGTCCCAGTCCTCGCCGCCCTCGACGAGCACGTGCACGCCCTTGCTGAGCCGCACCGAGCGCTTCGCTGCCGGATCCTCGAGTCGCCGAACCCGGTCGACCCACGGTCCTGTCGCATTGATGATCGCCTTCGTGCGGACCGACACGACGCGGCCGTCGACCCAGACGTCGGCGCCCTCGCGGCCGCGCAGCTCGAGGACCTCGGCGTAGTTGAGCACCGTCGCGCCTGCAGCGGCGGCCGCGCGCACGTTCGCGAGCGTCAGGCGGCCGTCGTTCGTCCATGCGTCGGCGTAGAAGGCGCACGAGCGCAGCCGCTCGTCACGCAGCTGCGGAACCATCCGGTGCGCCCGCTCGACCGGCACGAGACCGTTGAGCCGTGCGCGCGCCATCGTGGAGTAGAGGAGGATTCCGCTCTGCACGAACCACGGTCGGTAGGGACCGTTCTCGTAGAGCGGAAACAGAAACGGGAGCCTACGCACGAGGTGCGGTGCGACGACATGCATCAGGAGGCGGCGCTCGTGGTGCGCCTCACGCACGAGGCCGACGTCGCCGAGACGCAGGTACCGCAGCCCGCCGTGGATCAGCTTCGAGGACGCGCTCGACGTCGCGCACGCGAAGTCGCCCTTGTCGACGAGCGCGACCGCGAGGCCGTGTGCGCTCGCAGCTTCGGCGATGCCCGAGCCGATGATGCCGCCGCCCACGACCAGGAGGTCGAAGTCACGCGACGCCAGCTGTTCGACGGCCGCTAGGCGATCCACAGCGCGTTCGTCCACGCGCGGCGTCCGGTCGCATCGGCGACCTCGAGACGGCCGTACGGCGTATTCCAGGGCTTCTCGAGCCGGCACGCGGTGATCAGGCCGGCGGAGTCGCGTTCGACGATCTCGGAATTGTTCGGATAGCCGAGGCGGCCGGCGTTGGCGCGTGCGCCGCGCGCCCTCCCCGAAACGAGCGTCACGCTCGCGGCCGGGCTGCACCGCACCGTGACGACGTCGTCCGCGATCTCGACGCTCGTGATCTCCGGTCCGGTGGAGCCGTAGAACGAGCCGGAACGCAGGGCGGCGAGCACCGCCTCCTGCGACTTGTCCTCGGCGCGCACCATCGTCCACGCGAAGCCGCTGTCGTAACCCGGGTGGTGTGAGTCGTCGGTTGCGAGCGCGAACAGGTTGCGACCGCGCTCGAGCGCCTCGTCCCACTGGAGCGACGAGTCGCCGCGGCCGATCTCCAGCTCGCAGCCCGCGTTCCACACCTCGAGGCCGACGAGCCCCTCGCAGTCCTCCCACTGGTCGGTGCGGAGCCCGCTCCAGTACGTGTGTGCGATGTACGGAACGCCGCCGCTGTCGTCGATCCAGTTGACGACCTCCTGGAGCGGCGCGAACTCGCCCTCGGGGATGACCGGGTCGGCCTCGATGCCGAGCGCGAGCACGTGGGCGTCGTGCTCAGGGCCGCCGCACTGTGCGTTCAGCTCGGTGGAGGGGATGACGAGCAACTTCCGGGTCGAGCGCTCGACAGTCCTGACCCAGTGGTCGGTGATCGCCAGCACGTCGAAGCCCGCCCACTGGTAGTGGCGGACCAGCATGTCGGCGGCCATCTCGCCGTCCGAGTTCGTCGTGTGGGCATGCAGGGCGCAGCGCAGCCACACGCCGTCGCCCTCAAACGGGGTCATGACATCGAGCCTAGCGTCCCGATTCGGCTAAGGGAAACGGATTGGCCCAGAATGCGCAACAGAGTGGTGAACGGCATTGAAGCC
>DATEXK010000494.1:0-2264 GCA_035257065.1 Gaiellaceae bacterium
CGAAGGCGTTCGAGCGCATCGCCGAACGTCCGGGCTTCCGCTTCCTCGGCAACGTCGAGGTCGGCCGTGACCTCATGCACGAGGATCTGCTCGAGCTCTACGACGCGGTGGTGTACTGCGTCGGGGCCCAGAGCGACCGCCACATGGGGATTCCCGGCGAGGACCTCCCCGGATCGTGGCCGGCGACCGTGTTCGTGGCCTGGTACAACGGCCACCCGGACCACCAGCACTTCCAGTTCGACCTGTCGGGCGAGCGGGCGGTCGTGATCGGCAACGGCAACGTCGCCGTCGACGTCGCCCGGATGCTGGCGCTCACGCCGGAGGAGCTCGCGCCGACCGACACGACGGACGCGGCGATCGAGGCGATCGGCAACTCGGGGATCCGGGAGATCGTGATGATCGGCCGCCGCGGACCGGTGCAGGCAGCCTTCACGAATCCCGAGCTCCTCGAGCTCGGCGAGCTGGCCGGCGCCGACGTGATCGTCGATCCGGCCGACCTCGAGCTCGATCCTGCCAGTGCCGCGGCGCTCGCGGGCGACACGAACGCGGAGCGGAACCTCGAGGTGCTCCGGGAGTATGCGGCCCGCGAGCCGGAGGGCAAGGCCAAGCGCCTCGTGCTCCGCTTCCTCCGCTCCCCGGTCGTGCTCGAGGGTGACGGGCGGGTCGAGGCCGTCGAGCTCGTGCGCAACCGGCTCGAGCCCGACGGCCGCGGCGGCCTGCGTGCGGTCGCCACCGACGAGCGCGAGACGCTTACCGCCGGGATCGTCTTCCGCAGCGTGGGCTACCGCGGCGTCGCGCTACCGGGCGTCCCCTTCGACGAGGAGCGGGGCACGATCCGGAACGTCGGCGGCCGCGTGCTCGACGAGCAAGGCGCTCCGGTTCCCGGCGTGTACGCGGCCGGGTGGATCAAGCGCGGCCCGTCCGGCGTGATCGGCACGAACAAGAAGGACGCCACCGAGACGATCGGCCTGCTCCTCGAGGACGATCGCGAGGGCCGGCTCCCGCGGGCCGGTAAGACGGCCGACGACGTCGACGCGCTGCTCGATGCGCGCGGGATCCGGCGGGTCGTGCACGCGGGCTGGTCGTCGATCGACGCGACCGAGCGCGCGGCCGGCGAGAAGCTCGGCCGCCCGCGCGTGAAGCTCGTCACCTGGGACGAGCTGCTCGCGTGTGCCGAGACCCTCGCCGCGGAGTCCGCCTAGCCCTACACTCGAGCCGTGAGCAAGACCGACCGGCACGAGCAGCTCTGGGGCGCCGAGACGACGAAGGCGATCGCCAACTTCCCCGTCTCCGGCGAGCCGATTCCGCCGCCCGTCGCACGCTGGCTCGGGCGCATCAAGGGCGCGGCAGCGCTCGCGAACGCCGACCTCGGCCTGCTCGACCGCGACAAGGCCGACCGCATCGCCGCAGCCGCAGCCCGGATCGCGGCCGGAGAGCTCGACGACCAGTTTCCGATCGACGTCTTCCAGACCGGCTCGGGCACCTCGTCGAACATGAACGCGAACGAGGTGCTGGCGACGCTCGCCGGCGAGGACGTCCACAAGAACGACGACGTCAACATGGGCCAGTCGTCCAACGACGTCTTCCCGTCGGCCGTGCACCTCGCGGCGCTCGACGAGATCGTGAACGACCTCCTGCCGGCGCTCGAGCTGCTCGCCGTCTCGCTCGAGGGCAAGGCGAAGGAGTTCGACGACGTGATCAAGTCGGGGCGCACCCACTGGATGGACGCCGTGCCCGTGACGCTCGGCCAGGAATTCGCCGGGTATGCGGCCCAGGTGCGCCAGGGCATCGCGCGCGTGCAGGACGCACTGCCGCGGCTCGGCCAGATTCCGCTCGGCGGTACAGCGGTCGGCACGGGCCTCAACACCCATCCCGAGTTCGCCGCCCGCGTCCGTGCGATCCTCGTGCAGGAGACGGGCCTGCCGATCTCGCCTCCGGCCAACTTCTTCGAGGCGACCGCGGCGCGCGACGGCATCGTCGAGGCCTCCGGTGCGCTGAAGACGCTCGCCGTCTCGCTGACGAAGATCGCCAACGACATCCGCTTCATGGGCTCCGGCCCCCGTGCCGGCCTCGCCGAGATCTCGCTGCCCGAGCTCCAGAAGGGCAGCTCGATCATGCCGGGCAAGGTCAACCCGGTCATCCCGGAGGTCGTCACGCAGGTCGCCGCCCAGGTGATCGGCAACGACGCCGCGATCACGATCGGCGGCATGCAGGGCCACTTCGAGCTGAACGTCTTCGTGCCGCTGATCGCACGCAACATCCTC
>DATEXK010000495.1:0-4168 GCA_035257065.1 Gaiellaceae bacterium
CCGAACAAGTTCGGCTCCGCGACGAGAAGGCGGAGCTCTGGAGATAGGAGCTGACTTAAGGTGAGCGCATGAAGATTCGCGCAGCGGTGCTCGAGGAGTTTGGGAAGCCGCTCGTTGTGCAGGAGGTCGATCTTGCTGAGCCTGGGCCGGGGGAGGTGCTCGTTCGGCTCGTGGCTTGCGGGGTTTGCCACACGGATCTGTACACCGCTTCGGGGGCGGATCCGTCGGGGTACTCGCCGACCGTGCTCGGGCACGAGGGGGCAGGGGTCGTCGAGCGGGTCGGGGCGGACGTCACGTCTGTCGCGCCGGGGGATCACGTCGTCACGCTCTTCTCGCCGCAGTGCCGCGAGTGCATCCACTGCCTCAGCCCGCGCACGAATCTCTGTCTTGCGATCCGCGAGCAGCAGAACCAGGGCTACCTGCCCGACGGCACGACGCGCCTGTCGCGCGACGGCGCGCCGATGCGCCACTTCATGGGCACCTCGACGTTCGCCGAGTACACCGTCATGCCGGAGATCGCGCTCGCGAACATCGACCCCGAGGCGCCTTTCGAGCATGCGGCGCTCTTTGCGTGCGGGCTCTCCACCGGTCTCGGCGCTGCGATGTTCACCGCGCGGGTAGAGCCGGGCTCGACCTGCGTCGTCTTCGGCGCGGGCATGGTCGGCCTCGGCGCCGTCGCCGGCTGCCGCCTGCAGGGCGCAGAGCGGATCATCTGCATCGACCTGTCCGACGAGCGGCTCGAGCTCGCGCGGGGCCAGGGCGCAACGGAGACGCTCGCCGGCGGGCCGGACGCCGTCGCCGAGATCCTCGAGCGCACCGGCGGCTTCGGCGCGGACTACACCTTCGAGGCGACCGGCCGCGTCGACGTGATGCGCCAGGCGGTCGAGTCGGCGCGGATGGGCTGGGGGCTCTGCACCGTCGCAGGCGTCGCCGGCAAGGGCGAGACACTCGACATCGTCCCGCGGTACCTGATCACCGGCCGCAGGGTGTGCGGCTCGTCGTTCGGCGGCGTCAAGGGCCGCGACCAGGTGCCGGAGCTCGTCCGGCTCGCGCTCGACGGACGCCTCGACGTCGCACCGTTCGTGTCGCACACGCTGACCCTCGACGAGGTCAACCGCGGCTTCGACCTGATGGAGGCCCAGGACGGCATCCGCAGCGTGATCCAGTTCACATGAGCCGCAAGAAGCGCAAGCCGACAGACGAGGAAGAGGACGACCGGCCGCCGATCTGCCCTGCCTGCGGCGTGACGCAGGGGATGGTCGTCACCACGGGCGACGACACGAAGTTCGTCTGCCTCGAATGCGGCTTCTCCGACGAATCGTGAACAGTCGCTGAACTCTCTCCTCGCGCCCTAGCGCTTGGCGTCATGCGCGACGTAGAACGACTGCGTCCGCACACGAACCGAGGAGATCGAATGAAACGCTTCACCGTGGTGCTGCTCTCGCTCGCCGCGACGGTCGTGCTCGCATCCGCGGCGCTCGCCGCTACGCGCGAAAGCGGCCCCGTCGTCAAATGGAACGCCCCGAAGTTCGGCGCCATCATCGCGACGAAGGGTCATCTCGCGCTCTACACGTGGAAGAAGGAGAGCGACAAGAAGGTGCACTGCACCGGAGCGTGCGCGAAGACCTGGCCGCCGCTGACGCTTCCCCACGGCACGATGGTCGCCAAGCACGTCGCCGGGGTGATGGGAACCTTCGGCGAGATCATGCGTGCCGACGGGCGGACGCAGGTCACGCTCGACGGCAGGCCGCTCTACACGTTCAACGGCGACTCACCGACGAAGATCCTCTGCAACGGCGTCGACGGCTGGTTCGTCGTCAAGGCGCACTGATCAGAGCGGCGCCGGCGAGATTTCAGCAATTCGTAATCTCGCCGGCGCCTCTCGCCGATACCGTGCGGAGATGGAAACCCCGCAGGAGAGGCCGCCGGAGGATTCGCGCCCGTACGGCCGCCGCGCCTTCCTCGGTGTGACCGCTCTCGGGCTGACGTCGCTCTTCTGGGGCAAGGCCGCCTGGAAAGCATTCTCGGGCGTGGCACGGCCGCTCGAGAACGCCCTACCCTCGAGCATCTTTCCCGGCTGGCGCATCTACACGGTCGCCTCGACGATGCCGACGTTCGACCCCGCGACGTGGCGGCTGCGCATCGAAGGACTCGTCGACCGGCCGCAGACGCTCACGTACGACCAGCTGCGCAGCCTGCCGCGGGCGCAACAGATCTCCGACTTCCATTGCGTGACGGGTTGGTCAGTCGACCATGTGCACTGGGGCGGCGTCCGCTTCAGTGACCTGCTTGCCGCCGCGGGGCCACAGCCGGCCGGGACGGTGCTTCAGTTCGTCTCCGCGGAGTATCCGTACGTCGACACGCTCACGTTGCAACAGGCCGAGCTGCACGACGCGATGCTCGCGTACGAGATGGACGGCAAGCCGCTCCCCCGCGAGCACGGCGCGCCCGTGCGCGTGGTGATTCCGGAGATGTACGGCTACAAGAACGTGAAGTGGGTCGAGCGGATCGTCGTCACGGATCACGTCGATTCCGGCTACTGGGAACAGCGGGGCTACGACATCGACGCCTTCGTCGGCAAGTCGAACGGCCTCTAGCCCGATGGCTTCCAACCCGACCGTTTCGGAATCGGCGCATTTCACCAACGCGCCGCGTCACATCCATCGCTTCTCGCGGACCGAACGGACGCTGCACTGGGTGCACGCCGCCGCGTTCTTCGTGCTGCTGGGCTCCGGTCTCGTGCTCTACCTGCCGAGCCTGAGTGGGCTCGTCGGGCGTCGCCCCTTCGTCAAGGACGTCCACTTCGACACGGGGCTCGCGTGGATGGTCGCGATCGCGCTCATCGTCCTGCTAGGCGACCGCCGCGGCCTGCGCGCGACGGTCCGCGAGCTCGACGCCTTCGATCGCGACGACCGCCTCTGGCTCAGGCGCCTGCCGCGCCCGCAAGGCCGCTTCAATGCGGGTCAGAAGCTGAACGCTGCACTCACCGCGTCATTCGCCGTCCTGTTCGCCGTTTCGGGCGTGCTCCTCTGGTACGGCGAGCGCAACAACAGCTTTCGCTTCGCGAGCACAATCCTCCTGCACGACGGGCTGATGTACGTCTCGCTCGTCGTGCTCGTCGGCCACCTCTATCTCGCGCTGATCTACCCGTCCACGCGGCACGCACTCCGCGGAATCACCACGGGCTCCGTCCGCACCAGCTGGGCGCGCGAGCACCACAGCAAGTGGGTGGACGAGCGATACCCGCCACCGAAGTGACATTGGCTGCGTGACAATGGCGGCGATGACAACAGTCCTCGTCGTCGACGACGAGCCGATCGTTCGCGACGTCGTCGTCCGCTATCTCCGGCGCGACGGCTTCGACACGCTCGAGGCCGCCGACGGAGACGCCGCCCGCAAGCTGATCGAGAGCGCGTCGCCGCAGCTCGTCGTGCTCGACGTGATGCTTCCGGGGACTGACGGTCTCGCCCTTTGCCGCTGGATCCGCTCGCGCGGCGAACTGCCTGTGATCATGCTCACGGCCCGCGGCGAGGAGGCCGATCGCATCGTCGGCCTCGAGCTCGGCGCCGACGACTACGTGACGAAACCGTTCTCGCCCCGGGAGCTCGCTGTCCGCGTGCGCACCGTCTTGCGCCGCACCGCTCACGCGTCGCTTCCCGCGGAACGGCTCGAGCTCGGCAGGCTCATCGTCGATGCGCGCACGCGCGAGGTCACCGTCGACGAGCAGCAACTGCGTCTGACCGCGAAGGAGTTCGACCTGTTGTTCTTCCTCGCCTCGCATCCGCGCCAGGTGTTCTCGCGCGACCAGCTGATGGACCGCGTTTGGGGCTACGCGGCCGCCCTGGACACCGGCACCGTCACCGTCCACGTTCAGAGGCTCCGCTCGAAGATCGAGCCCGATCCGCGAAGTCCCCGCTACCTCGAGACCGTGTGGGGTGTCGGCTACCGGTTCGTGCCATGATCGGATTCGCGCTCGCCGTCGCGGGCGCCACTCTCGCGGCCGGCCTCGTTGCGACCCTGGCGCTACGCCTGCTTCCAACCGTCCGCCTGCAGCTCACCGGGCTCGCGCTCCTCGCCGTGCTGCTCCCGCTACTCGCGGTGATGCTCTCTGGCTGGGTGATGTTCCACATGGGCGACGACGTGAAGATCCTCGCCGTCGCGGCTGCGG
>DATEXK010000496.1:0-3735 GCA_035257065.1 Gaiellaceae bacterium
GCGCAGCCCGCCGGCCTCCATCTGCCGGTGCGCGTCGGGGCTCCGCTCGGGCGGGAACGTGGCGGCGACGCGCAGCACCAGCACGCCGCGGGCCGCGAGGTCGCTCAACTCGCGCAGCCAGTCCGTCCGCTCGAGCACCTCCCGGACGAGCACCCGGTGGATCTCGATGCCGTTCTCGACGTCATCGCCGTCCCACGTCCTGACGAAGGCCAGCGACCCGCCGGTGCGGATCGCCGGAAACATGCTGCGTCCGAGCACAGCCGTGTCGAAGACGGCGTCGACGCCTCCGGGAGCGGCCGCGCGCATCGCCTCCGGAAGGTCGTCGCCCCGCGGCAGGACAACGTCGGCGCCGAAGCCTCGCACGAGCTCCGCGTCCGCCAGGCCCGCGTCGGCGAGTACGCGCAGACCGCGCAGTTTCGCGATCGGAATCACGTAGGACGCGAGGAGCCCGGCGCCGCCGGTGACGCCGAGCGTCGCGCCTGGGTCGAGGTCGAGAAGCTCCAGACCGCGGAGGGCCGTCAATCCATTCATCGGCAGCGTCGCCGCCTGCTCGAGCGTGGCGCCCTCCGGAACGGGGACCACCGAAGCCACCGGCACGACCAGGAGCTGCGCCTGCGCTCCGCCTTCCGGGCGTCGCGGCGTGACCGCGGCCATCACCTCGTCGCCGACCGCGAGACGGTCGACGCCGGCCCCGACCGACTCGACGGTGCCGGCCGCGTCCATGCCGGGAATCCACGGGGGCGGCATCGCGTCGTCGCCGCGTTGCCGCAACGCGATGTCCGTCGGGTTGACCGCGGCGGCCCGGACGGCGAGACGCACCTCACCGAGCCCCGGATCGCGGACGTCGCGCTCGATCACGCGCAGGACATCGGGACCGCCCGGCTCGACGATCGCGACCGCGCGCGTCACAGCCACTCCAGGAGTTCCGCGACGGTTCCGACGGTCAGGTCGGGCCTCTGCGTCTCCGGTACGCGGTCGAGGTCGAGGTCCGCGCTGATCCCGCTGCGAACGAGGACGGTCGTCGACCGGCCGAGCCGTCCGAGCGCGACGTCGAGGCGGACGTCGTCGCCGACCATCGCGATCTCCTCGGAGCGGACCCCGAGCTGCCGCCGCATCACGCGCACCGCCGCCTGCGACGGCTTCCCGACGACGACGGGCCGCGCGCCACTCGCCTTCGCGATCGCCGCGGTGATCATCGCGCCGCGGCTGAGGATCGGGCCGTCGGCGCCGGCGTACACGGGGACGTAGCTGCCGGTGAGGAGGCGCGCTCCCGCGATCACGGCGCGCGCCGCCCGCTCCAGCTGCTCGAAGTCCACCCGGTCGGCGTGCGCGACGAAGACGGCGTCGACGTGGGTGCCGTTCCTGCCGTCGACGAGATCGACGCCTGCCTCTCGGAGATAGCGCTGCGCGGACTCCGAGGCGAACGGCAGAACGCGAGCCCCGCCGCGGAAGCGTTCGAGGTAGCTCTGCACGGAGCACAGCGGGGTGAGCACCTGGCCGTCCTCGACCGGCAGCCCTGCAGCGCGCAGCTGGCGCGCGAACGCGTCCGGCGGGACGTGGCTGCCGTTCGTGAAGACGGCGAACGGCCGGCCGGACGCCGCGATCCGGTCGAGGACATCGCGCGCGCCGGGGATGGCGTGGACCTCCTCGGGGCCTGCCCGGTGCACGAGCGTCCCGTCGATGTCGAAGACGAACGCGCGGACGTCCTCAAGAGGCACGGCGCCACTCCACCAGGTCGTCACCCTTTTGCACGCGCAGGTACGAGATCGACTCGCGCCGCTCGACCTCGCGCAGGAGGCGGACGAGCGGGTGATGGCCCGCGACGGCGGCGGAAGCCGTGCGCTCGGCGATGGGAGGAGCGGCCCGCATCGCGTCCACCTGCTCCTGCGGCATCGTCAGTCGCAGCAGAAGCTCCTCGTCCGAGATCCCCGCGCCGAAGCGCCGACGCGCGCCGTCGAGGCTGACGGGCTGCGCGTCGCGGAGCGACTCGACCTTCGGCAGCGAGAGCACCCTGTCGGCGACATCGGGATCCGGCGGCGCCGGAAAGTCGCCGTAGTGGCCGAGGAAGTAGCGAACCGTCTCGTCGGAGACGGTCGTCCAGCGCTCGGCGTCGACGACGTTCCGGAACGCCTGCGTGGCCATGAACTGCGAGACCGGCGTGACGAGGATCGGATACCCCATCTCCGCGCGCACGCGCACGATCTCCTCGAGCACCGCGGGGAACAGCTCGGGGCGGTCGATCTCGTCGAGCATCCGCGTCGTCGTCGTCACCATCCCGCCCGGCAGCTGGTGGTGGTAGTACGCGGCGTCGTACTCGCGCGGCGCGCCCGGCGGCAGACGCTTCTCCCACACGAGATCGCGAAAGTACTCGGACACCTCGGTGAGCGCCGCCGTGTCGAGCGTGTGCGTATATCCGTTCGCTTCGAGATTCCGAAGCGTCGACTCCACGGTCGGCTGGGACGTTCCGCTGCCGGCCGGCCCGACCGCCGTGTGGAGGACGTGGAAGCCCGCGTCGAGACCAGCCATGTAGACGAGCGGTGCGAGCCCGATCGTGCAGTGGCTGTGCAGCTCGACCGTGCGCCCGGTCGCGACGAAGTGCGGTGCAAGCTCGCGCACGGCGTCCGGCGTGAGCAGGCCGCCGGGATCTTTGAGGTAGAAGCGGTCGATGTCCGCGCAGTCGGCGAGCGCCGCGACGCGCTCGGCGTAGTACGCGTGCGTGTGCACCGGGCTGATCGAGTACGTCAGCCCGACGACGATCTCCTCGACGCCTTCCTCGCGCGCCATGCGCGCGGCGCGGCGGAGCGCCTGCGGATCGTTGGCCGGCTCGGCGAACTGGAAGCGACGGACGCCGTTGCGAACGACGCACCTGAACGCGAGGCGCATCACGTCGTCGTCACACGGCTGCCACGCGATGAAGCGCATGCCGGTCGTGATGAAGTTGAGAAGCGTGTTCGGCATCGCAGCGCGCATCAGCCGGATCAGCTCCCACGGGTCCTCGCGGTGGAAGCGCACAGAGACCGCCATGTGCGTGCTCGACGTGAAGTCCAGCGCATGGAAGCCGACGCGCTCCATCGCCGGCGCGATCGCGAGGATGTCGTGCGCCTTGAGCCCGGTCGCACCCCAGAGGCTCTGATTGCCGTCGCGAGTCGTCGTGTCGACGATCTCGGCCCTGCCGCTCATCGGGGGACGGCTCACGGCTCGACCCGGAAGAGCGGCGCGCCGTACTCGACCGGTTCGCCGTTCGCGACGCAGACCTCGACGATCGTGCCCGCGATGCCGGCGTGCACGGAAGTCATCATCTTCATCACCTCGATGATGCAGACGATCGTGTCCGGCTCCACCGTGGAGCCGACGTCGACGAACGGCGCGGCGCCGGGCGCCGGCGCGCGATAGAAGGTCCCGAGCATCGGGGAGGGGATGACGTCGCCCGACTCCTCCCGCGCAGGTGCAGGTGCGGCGGAAGGAGCAGCGCCGCGGCGCACGACGTGCAGCGACAGCTCCCCGGTCTCGACACGAAGCTCGTCGAGGTCGGACTCGTCGATGATCCGCAGGATCTCGCGGACGTCGTCGTCGTCGAGCGGCACGTCAGTCCTTCGTCTCGCCGACACCGAACGCGCTCATCACGAGCGCCATCGCCGACGCGGCAGCCGGTGTGCCGCCCGGCCGCTGCACCGCGGTGACCGGGCGCGACTGGACGATGAAGAGGCTCGCCGGCAGCTCGGCGTCCCTGGCGAT
>DATEXK010000497.1:0-14407 GCA_035257065.1 Gaiellaceae bacterium
TACAGCGGCGAGACGATGCCCACGGGGATGGAGGGCGGGCTCGACGCGCAGGTGATCTACGACCCGCCGAACCTCACGTATCCCTACGGCGCGTACATCGCCGTCGTCGACATCGATCCCGACACGGCTCATGTCACGGTCAGGCGCTTCATCGCCGTCGACGACTGCGGCGTGCGCATCAATCCGATGATCGTCGACGGCCAGATCCACGGCGGCCTCGCCGAGGGGATCGGCATCGCGCTGATGGAGCTCATCTCGTTCGACGAGGAGGGCAACTGCCTCAACTCGTCGTTCATGGACTATCTCATCCCGACCGCGCTCGAGTGTCCCGACTTCGAGCTCGGCGAGACGGTCACGCCGTGCCCGCATCATCCGCTCGGGGCCAAGGGCGTCGGCGAGTCGCCGAACGTCGGGTCGCCTCCCGCGATCGTGAACGCGGTCATCGACGCGCTGTACGAGACGCACGGCGTCGAGCACATCGACATGCCCTGCACTCCCGCACGCGTCTGGGCGGCGATGCAAGGGCGCCCAGAGCCTCCGCAGTGATCGGGCCGCCGCAATGATGAGCGCCGCCGTGGCGCGGCGAGCGCAGGAGCTCACTGTCCAGGGCGCGGCGTTCGTGACCGCGACGGTCGTACGCGCGCAGCGTCCGACGAGCGTGAAGGCGGGAGACGTCGCGCTCGTGCTCGGCGACGGCACGATCGAGGGGTTCGTCGGCGGTGTCTGCGCACAGCAGAGCGTGCGCGTGTATGCATTGAAGGCGATCGAGACCGAGGAGGCAGTGCTCTTGCGCATCGTGCCGGACGGACCAGTAGGCGAAGACCCCGGCACCGGCCGCGAGGTCCCCGTCGAGGAGGGAGCCGTGACGGCCCAGAACCCGTGCCTGTCCGGTGGTGCGATCGAGATCTTCCTCGAGCCGGTGCTCCCGGCGCCGCGCGTCCTCGTCGTCGGCGACACGCCGATCGCGGCCGCTGTCTCCTCGCTCGGCGCGGAGCTCGGGCTCGACGTCGTCTCCGTCGAGGGAGGGGCGCCCGAGCCGTCGGCCGGCGATCTCGCGCTCGTCGTCGCGGGGCACGGCCGGGACGAGCTGCACACCTTGCGGCGCGGCCTCGACACCGGTGTGCCGTACGTCGGCCTCGTCGCAAGTCACAAGCGCGGCGCCGGCGTGCTCGCCGAGTTGCGCGCCGACGGCGTTCCCGAAGAGCAGCTCGAGTTGATCGACGTGCCCGCCGGGCTCGACATCGGCGCCCGCGCTCCCGCCGAGATCGCGCTGTCGATCCTCGCGCAGATCGTCGCCGTGCGGCGCGGAAAGTCCGTCGCTGCGCCCGAGCGCGCGAAGGTTCCTGCTGCGGCGAGGGTCCCGAGCTCCGACGCGCCGCCGATCGCGATCGATCCGATCTGCGGGATGACGGTCGCAGCCGTCGCGGGCACGCCTTCGGTGCAGTTCGAGGGCGAGACGATCTACTTTTGTTGCGAGGGCTGCGCGACCAAGTTCCTGGCGCAGCACGAGCATGCGCTCGCGGCTGAGTGACGCATGACGCCGCGTGAGGTCACGGGCGAGGCGGCCGGAGAGATCCGCCGCATCGTGCCCGACATCGAGACGCTCGCCCGTCGTCTCGCCGACGTCGACTACCTCGTCGACGAGGGCCTTGCGACGTCGATGTTCCTGAGCGTGCGCCTACCGCAGCCCTTGCTGCTCGAGGGCGAGGCGGGTGTCGGCAAGACCGAGGCCGCCAAATCGCTCGCGGTCGTGCTCGACACGCCGCTCGTCCGTTTGCAGTGCTACGAGGGAATCGACGCGGCGGAGGCGCTGTACGAGTGGAACTACCCACGCCAGCTGCTCGCCATCCGCATCGCAGAGGCGAGCGGCGCGACGCTCGGCGAAGAGGAGCTGTTCGGCTCGGACTATCTGATCCGCCGGCCGCTCCTGCGCGCGCTCGAGCACCCCGGCCCGCGGCCCGCGGTGCTGCTGATCGACGAGATCGACCGCGCCGACGACGACTTCGAGGCGTTCCTGCTCGAGTTGCTCGCCGAGGCGAGCGTGACGATCCCGGAGATCGGCACGATCCGCGCGACGCATCCGCCGATCATCGTGCTGACCTCCAACCGGACGCGCGACCTCCACGACGCCGTCAAGCGCCGCTGCCTCTACCACCGGATCGACTACCCGACCCCCCAGCGCGAGGTGGAGATCGTGCGCCGCCGCGTCAAGGGCTCGTCGGAGACGCTCGCCGTCCAGGTCGCAAACGCCGTCTCGCGCATGCGCGACAGCGACGTGCAGAAGCCGCCGGGCGTGGCCGAGGCGATCGACTGGCTCGCGGCGCTGAGCCTGCTCGGCATCGAGAGCCTCGACGCTGCGGCGGTGGACCGCACGCTCGGGACGGTGCTGAAGTACAGCGAGGACCAGGAGGTGATCCGCGCGGCCGGCCTCGACCAGCTCGTGCGCTCCGGTGACTGACGTCTTCGGAGTGGAGACGATCGAGCTCGACCTGCCGCCGCTCGCCGGCGCGTTGAGCCGTCGCCTGCACGACAGCGGCGTGCCGGTGACTCCCGCGCGGACGGCCGATTTCGCGCGCGCGCTCACGCTCGTCCGGCCGATCGCGCGCCGGCGGCTGTACTGGACCGCCCGCGCAATCTTCGTCTCCGATCCGTCGCAGCTCCCCACGTTCGACGCGGTCTTCTTCTCGGTCTTCGGCGGCGGAGCGCCTGGTGAGGATCTCGATCTCGACGACGTGCAGACGGTCGCGGCGCCGCCCGACGAACGGCCGCGCTCCGATCACAAGGCCTCACCTCGGGAATCCGGTGAGCGGGATCCGGCCGCGAGCGTGTCGTCGTCACCGCCCGGCGAGCGTGACGAGGACGACGACGTCGCAGAGGTCGAAGTGCCGTTGGCGATGGCGAGCGACGAGGAGTTGCTGCGACGCAAGAGCTTCGACGCGCTCGAGCCGTACGAGCTCGCGCAGCTTTACCGGCTGATGTCTCGCTTGTCGCTCGAGACCCCGCTGCGGCGAACGCGCCGCTACGAGAAGGCGCGCCACGGGGAGCGCATCGACATGCGGCGAACCCTGCGCGCCAGCCTTCGCACCGCAGGCGATCCCATCCATCTCGCGCGCCGCCGCCGCCGCATCGTGCGGCGGAGGCTCGTGATGCTGTGCGACATCTCCGGCTCCATGGAGCCCTATGCGCGCGCCTATCTGCAGTTCCTGACCTGTGCGGCCGCCAGCGGGCCGAAGGCCGAGGCGTTCGTCTTCGCGACGCGACTGACGCGCCTCACGCGCGCGCTCGCGTCTCGCAACCCGGAGCGCGCGATCCAGCGCGCCGCTGCTGCCGCACCGGACTGGTCGAGCGGGACGCGGATCGGCGATGCCTTGAAGGAGTTCAATGACCGGCACGGCCGCCGCGGTATGGCCCGCGGCGCGGTCGTCGTGATCCTCTCCGACGGCTGGGAGCGCGGCGACCCGCTGCTCGTCGGCCGGGAGATGCAACGTCTCGCGCGCCTGGCTCACCGGATCGTGTGGGTCAATCCTCGCGTGAGCGCCAGCGCGTTCTCGGTGCAGGCGGGCGGAATGTTGGCGGCTCTGCCGCACTGCGACGCGCTCGTGAGCGGTCACAGCTTCGAGGCGCTGGGCGAAGTCGCCGAGGCGATCGGGGTGCAGTGGTCGGCCGGGCCGACCCCGCGTCCGGCACCCGCCGCCGACGAGCCGGAGCCGTGGGCCAGCGCCACGCCGGTTCCGGGCAGCTCGGTCGCAATGCCGAGCGGGCACGGACCGGGCAAAGGCAACACGACGCCGGGCTGGGCGACCGATGAGTGAGCCCGCCGACAAGACGTGCATCTACCCGGGCTGTGAGCGGCCGGCCGTACCTCCGAACCCGCTGGGCGGGCCGCAGCCGGCGTTCTGTGACCTGGAAGAGCACAACGCGCTGACCGCCCACCTCGAGCGTCAGCGCCTTGCGAAGGACAATCCGAGCGACGACCAGCGACCTACGAGCTAGGAGGCGATGCAGCGATGGCCAACGAGGCGTACCGAGCAGTCTTTCTGCGCGTGCACCCGACCGGCAAGATGGTGCTCAGCCTGACCACCGAGTCCGACGGGAAGGAAGGCCAGTACGCGCAGCTCGTCGCCGACGAGCTCGGCGTCCCGGCGCTCGACGTCAAGGTCGTTCCCGTGGACACCGACCGGTTCGGCGTCGGTCACGGCTACAACACGAGCCCGTCCGACGGCACCTCGGCGGCGATCGTCAGCGCCACCGAGAAGATCCGCGCGAAGGGGCAGTTGCTCGCGGGCATGGCGCTCGGAGCCGCACCGGAGACCCTCAAGTGGCTCAACGGCGCCTGGGTGACCGCCGAAGGAAACGACCCTACGCAGGTGAAGACGGTCGAGGACATCGCGCTCTATGCGCACGGCACCGGCGCGCTGCCGCCGGGTGTCGAGGGCGGGCTCGACGCGCAGACCGTCTATAGCGGGTAGTCAGCGCGAGGGCAGGCTCGCGTCGAGTGAGACCTCGACCTCGTCGACGACCTTCAGCGTGCCGAAGAGCGTCGAGTAGGGCTCGATTCCCCAGTCGGACTGCTTGACGACTGCGCCGCCGCTGAGCGCGCCGTCGGCGCCGATCGCGAGCTCGAGCGCGATCGGGCCGGTCTTGCCGCCGAGTGTCAGCGTTCCCTGCACGCTGATTCGGCTGCCGTCCTCGGCGATCGCCACTGCCGTCGAGCGGAACTCGATCGGCTGCCCCTTCAAGACCTCGTCGTCGATCGTCTGCTCGATGTTCGCCTTGTCGTCGTCGCCGAGCGCCTGCATCCCGCCGGATCCCTCGCGTACCCGCAGCGACGTGGAGTCTGCGTCGAGCTCGACGCTCGACCGTGCGGGATCCTCCCCGATCTCGAGCGTCGCCCGCCAGGCTGTGACGTCGATCACGAGGTTGTGTCCGGCTTTCGCCGCGGCTCCCGTGCGCTTCGTCCTCACGGTGAGGGTGCCGCTCTCGGGCCCGAGCGCGTGCGTGCCTCGCTGGATCGACATGCGCGGAGCCTATTCCCTCTACAATCGCCTCGTCATGGCCGTCGAGCTAGATCATTCCTTCTCCACCGCGAAGCCGATCGACGAGAGCTATGCGACGATCGTCGATCTCGAGCGTGTGGTGCCGTGCGTCGAGGGGGGAAGCGTCCTCGAAGCAACGGGGCCGGAGTCGGTCAAGGCCGAGATCAAGGTCAAGATGGGCGCGATGTCGATGACGTTCACGGGCACCGTGGAGATCGTCGAGCAGGACGCTGCGGCCCACACCGTGCTGATGCGCGTCAAGTCCAAGGAGGCCGGTGGTCAGGGGCACGCGAACGCCGACGTCGCGTTTGCGCTCACCGACGGCGGCGGCACGATTCACACGAATGCGCAGATCACCGGCAAGGCGGCGTCGATGGGCGAGGGAGTCATGGTCGGCGTGCTCGACGCGCTGATCAACGACTTCAGCGGCAAGCTCTCCGCGCTCTGAGCGGGGAGGCGTCGATGACGACGATCGCGATGCGACAGATCCTCGAGGGCGAGGTGCCCAAGGACGGCGGGACCGCGATTCAGGAGGATCCCGACCGGCCCGTCTTCCACGGCAACGGCCCGGACGACTACGTCTGCGTCGCGTGCGGCAACGTGCTCGCCGTGGCGATGCACCCGGTGCAGATGACGAAGAAGGTCCGCATCCGCTGCGGGCGGTGCTCGACGGTCAACGTCTCGGTGATCGACGGGTACGAAGGACCTGCGAAGACCATCTAGGTGCTCTGTTGAAGCACCTCATCGACGTCCTCAGCCGGAACATCCCGCTCGGGCGGCCGCTCGCGATGGCGATCGTCGTCGTCGCACTCTTTCTGCTCGCGTGGATCGTCGGCCGGCTTGCCGCGCGTCTCGCTGTCTTCATCGTCGACCGCGGTGAGCGGCGGCGGCGGGGGTCGACGGGCGAGTTCGACACCGGCGTGATCACGGGCATCCGTCAGCGAGAGACGGCGATCTCGCTGATCGAGACGACCGTCCGCTACCTCGCGTTTGCGTTTGCGTTGCTGCTGTCGGTCGTCGTTCTCTCCGGCGCGCAGCGCCTGCAGACGATCGCCGGCGCGTCCTTCGTCGCGATCGTGATCGGCTTCGCTGCTCAGCGGTTCCTCATGGATGTGATCGCCGGCCTCCTCATGTTCTTCGAGGGTTGGTTCCGGATCGGGGACACGGTGGCGATCGACGTTCTGAAGATGGAAGGAGTCGTCGAATCCGTCTCGTTGCGCTCGCTGAAGCTCCGGAGCATCACCGGCGAGATCCTGCACGTTCCGAACTCGCAGGTGGTTGCGCTCCGCGTCATCCCGCGCGGCTACCGCGAGGTGGAGATCGAGTTCTTCACGAGCGCGCTCGAGCCCGGGCGCGAGCTCGTCGAGCAGGTCGCTCGGGTCGTGCCCGTCGGACCGACTCGCTTCATTCGCCGTCCGGCGTTGACCGACAGCGAAACGCTCGACGACGATCTCCACTCGATCACCGCTCGTTGCGCCGTGGCGGTCGGTCGCGAATGGCTCGCCCAGGACTTCCTGCCCAGCCTGATCAGAGAGCGGGCCGAGGAAGGCCTATTGGTGCACGGCCCGATCATCACGTTCATCGACGAGCAGGCGTTGCACAGCTTCGCGCGCGCGATGGTGACCGGTCCCAGTCGCAAGCCGGTCGGCACCATGCGGCGCACGTTCAGAAAGCGCACGAGCCCGGTTGCGGTAGAGCCGCCTCCGTGGCGCCCGTAGACGGCCGGGGCTGCCTCGTTCATCATCGGGCGCGTGAGCATTCCTCAGAGCGGGATCTTCGCGCTCGGGACGGCGTCCCACGCCTACCTCGAGCTCGATCTGTGCAGCGACCGCGCCGGGGCCGACCTCGTCGACGCGATCGCGGCGCTGCGCGAGCCGAGAACGACCATGGGCGGGGTGAACCTCGTCGCGGGCTTCCGGCCCGAGCTCTGGCGACAGGTGGCGCCGGCTGACGCGCCGGTCGATGTCGCGGGGTTCAACGAGGCTCTAGTCGGCGTCGGCGACTTCGTCATGCCGGCGACGCAGCACGATGCGGTGCTCTGGATCTCCGGCATTGCCTATGACGTGGTCTTCGACACGGCGCGCGACGCGATCGCCGCACTCACCGGGCTTGCATCCGTCGCCGACGAGACGTCGAGCTGGCCGTACCGTCACGATCGGGACCTGACCGGGTTCATCGACGGCACCGAGAACCCAAGCCTGATCGAGGCGCCTGAGTTCGCGCTCGTCCCCGAGGGGAGCCCCGGGGCGGGCGGGACGATCCTGCTCCTGCAGAAGTGGGTCCACGACGCCGTTGCGTGGGAGGCGTTGCCGGACGTTCGCCAGGAGTGGGTGATCGGACGCACGAAGCTCGACAGCGTCGAGCTCGACCCCAAGCCGTCCGACTCTCACGCGGAGCGCACGGACCAGGACGAGTTCGGCAAGATCTTCCGGCGCAACATGCCCTACGGAACCGTGATGGAGCACGGCACGATGTTCGTCGGCTTCTGCAGTGAGCAGCGTCCGCTCGCAGCCATGCTCGAGAGCATGGCCGGAGTGACGAACGGCGTCCGTGACGCACTGACGCTCTACACGCATCCGCTCAGCGGTGCGTACTACTTCGTTCCGTCGACGGAGGCGCTGCGGGGACGCATCGACGAGCTCGGCGAGCCGGTCGGTTAGGAACCGAGTAGACGCGCGAGCGACGTACGATGGCGACCGTACGCCGCCTCCCCGTCGCCGTCCACGGCCGCGATCCGGACGACGGGCGGGTGGCCCATCGCCGGAACGGCGAGATCGAAGAGCGCGTCGTGGTATGCCCGCTCCCGCTGCACGCCGCCGAAGCCGAAGCCCTTCGCCGCGAGGCCGCGTGCGAGAGCGTCGGTCGTCGAGCACCAGGTGCGACACAGCTCCTTGTACTCGTCGAGGTCGAACCCGACGGCGACGTCGTCGGGATAGAGCTCGAGCGCGGTCAGACGGAACGACGTGAAGTGCGCCGACTCGTCGACTTCGATCACCGTTCCCGTCGGCTCGTGCACGAGCTCGACGGGAAGCAGCAGGTTCTCGCGTGCCGCGTACAGGACAGAGACGTCGCCCTTGAGCCGCGCGTAGATCGCCGCAAGCGTCTCCAGCGCCGCCGTCACTGGCGCGACGAGCGCCGGATCACGCCGTGCCTTCGCGACGCGCTCGAGTCCGACGTGACCCTGCTCGCACAGCCAGTCGAACGACCGGCTCCCGAGCTGGATCCCGTCCGCGACCGCCGCCTGCGCAAAGCTGGAGTGGACACCGCGCATCTGGGACGACCCCGCCACGTCCACTCCGATTCTAGGTCTCTGTCGCCTTGTAAGCTTCCCGGCCCGGCCGTCCCACCTCCGCCGTCGCCGGGCGGCGATTCAACCCACACAAGGCAGGAGCATCACCATCTCTCACACCAGCGCCGTTCCGACGATCGAGCTCAACGACGGTCACACGATTCCGCAACTCGGCTTCGGGGTCTTCCAGGTTCCACCGGCCGACACTGCGGCGGCCGTGAGCGTCGCCCTGGAGGTCGGGTACCGGCACGTCGACACGGCCGAGATGTACGCCAACGAGGGTGGGGTCAGAGACGCGCTCCGCGCCTCGGGCCTCGACCGGGCCGACGTCTTCATCACGAGCAAGCTCAACAACGGCTTCCACGAGCCGGACGACGCCCGCAGAGCGTTCGCCGAGACCCTCACCGAGCTCGGGTCGGACTATGTCGACCTGTTCCTCATTCACTGGCCCTTGCCCACGCTGTACGACGGCGACTACGTCTCGACGTGGAAGACGCTGGAGGAGTTCAAGCAGGACGGTCGTGCGCGTTCGATCGGCGTCTCGAACTTCCAGGTCTCGCAGCTCGAGCGCCTGGCGGCCGAGAGCGACGTCGTGCCGGCGGTGAACCAGGTCGAGCTCCATCCGTACTTCCAGAACGACGCGGTCGACGCCTATGACCGTGCGCACGGGATTGCGACCCAGGCGTGGGCGCCGCTCGCCCAGGGCAAGGTGCTCGGCGACCCGGCGCTGGCCGACATCGCCGGCAGGCTCGGCAAGTCGCCCGCTCAGGTCGTGCTCCGCTGGCACCTGCAGCGGGGCACCATCGTGTTCCCCAAGTCGACGACTCCCGCGCGGATCAAGGAGAACTTCGAGGTGTTCGACTTCGAGCTCGAGCCCGGGGACGCCGAGACGATCGACGCGCTGGACAGGGGCGAGGCGGGACGGGACGGTCCGAACCCGGATGTGTTCGCCTACATCCCGAGCTGAGGCCCTTCACCGGAGACGTAGCGCGTACTGAAGGCGTTACCGAACTTGTCGCTGCTGTCGAGCTGCTCCCGAAGCTGCCGAAACGCCGGCAGCTTCGGGTAGACGGCCTCGAGCCCCTGCGGTGATGCCACGAACAGCTTCCCCCAATGGGGCCGTGCGGCGAACGGCGCGAGTGCGGCCTCGATCCGCGGCAACACCGCCTGCACGTCGGCTGCGAGCGGCTTCCACGTGAAGTGAAACGCGATGCTGTCGCGCTCGTAGAACGGGCTCAGCCACAGCGTGTCTGCGGCGATCGTCCGGATCTCCGAGATGAGCAGCAGCGGCGAGATCGCGGGACCGAGCCGGCGTAGCTCGCGCAGCGCCTCGGCGCCGTGGCCTCGCGCGACTACGTATTCGGACTGGAGCTCCGCACCGCCGCTGGGAGTGAAGCCGAGGCGGAAGTGCGGCAGCCGCTCGCCCGAGGGGCCGGGAACGCCCAGCTGCTCGGTGCAGTTCTCCCAGCGCGCACCGGGGACCGGGTTGCGCGGCTGCGTCGCGGGTGTCGCGCCGAAGTACGAGTCCTGCGCGCTCTGCTCTTCCGTCGTCTTCAGCCAGACCTGGTCGACTCCTCGCTCCGTCCACGCCGTGAACAAGCTCACGCTGTAGCCCGCCGCGAGGATCTCGTCCAGGTGCATGTCGACCGCCGACCACGGAAGATCCTCGAACACGTACTGACGCAGCTCGAATGCCGGGACGACGTCGAGCGACGCGCGCGCCACGAGTCCGAGCGCGCCGAGGGCGACGACGGCGCCGTCGAAGTCGGCATCGCCGCGACTGAGCCGGCGGATCGAGCCGTCTGCGCAGACGAGCTCGAGCGCCGAGACGGCGGCGGCGAGCGACTTGTTGCTCACTCCGGAGCCGTGCGTGCCGGTTGCGACTGCTCCGCCGACCGAGATGTGCGGCAGCGACGCCAGGTTCGCAACAGCGAGACCGTGGTCGCGAAGCGTGCTACTGAGCTCGCCGTAGCGGATACCGGCCTCGACGGTCACCGTTGTCTCGCCGATCTCGACGATACGGTCGAGATGCTCAGTCGAGAGCAGTGCGCCGGCAGCGTCGGCGACGAGGCTGAACGAGTGGCGCGTTCCGAGCGGCCGAATTGTCTCGGCGCCTGCGATCAGCTCTTGCGCCTCCTCGACCGACCTCGGTCGCAGGATGCGCGTCGTCGAGTAGCTGACGTTGCCCGCCCAGTTCTTCACCTCTCCGTCGGCCCACGCTCGCTGTCGAGCTGAGCCATTGCCTGCGCGGCGTAGCGATCGCCGACAACTGCGTCGGCGGGCATCGCGCGCTCGAGCTCCGCAAGGTCGTCCGCGCCGAGTGAGAGCTCGAGCGCGCCGAGCGCCTCCGCAAGTTGGTCACGCCGGCGCGCGCCCACGAGCGGGATTACGTCCTCGCCGCGCGAGAGCACCCATGCGATTGCCGCCTGCGCGACGGTTGCGCCCTTCGCCTCCGCGACCGTGCGCAGCGAGTCGACGAGAGCGAGGTTGCGGTCGAGATTGTCGTCGGCGAACCGCGGCGCATGCGCCCGGAAATCTCCGCCTTCGGCGGCGCGCTCGCGCGACCAGTGGCCGCTGATCAGACCGCGCGAGAGGACCCCGTACGCGGTGATGGAGACGCCGAGCTCCCGGCACGCCGGGAGGATCTCGTCCTCGACCCCGCGCGAGATCAGGGAGTACTCGATCTGGACGTCGGCGATCGGGTGGACGGCGTGCGCGCGGCGGATCGTCTCGGCGCTGACCTCCGAGAGGCCGATGTGACGCACGTAGCCGGCGTCGACGAGCTCTGCGATCGCGCCGACGGTCTCCTCGATCGGCACCGCGGGATCGACGCGCGTCGGCCGGTAGACGTCGACATGGTCGGTGCCGAGCCGCTCGAGCGTGTAGGCGAGGAAGTTCTTGACCGCCGCCGGGCGGGCGTCGACGCCGCCCCAGGAGTTGTCGGGGCCGCGCAGAGCGCCGAACTTGACGCTGATCACGACGGCGTCGCGGTCACGGCCTGCGAGCGCCTCGTGGATCAGCAACTCGTTGTGACCCATGCCGTAGAAGTCGCCGGTGTCGAGCAGTGTCACGCCGGCGTCGAGGGCAGCATGGATCGTCGCGATGCTCTCCGCTCGGTCCGCAGGGCCGTAGACGCCGGACATCCCCATGCACCCGAGCCCGAGCGCCGAGACGCGAGGGCCGGTCGAGCCGAGCGGACGCATGTCCATCAGCGCACCGTACCCCTGCGGGCTCGCACTCCGCGCGATTCACTCGGCCGCTGTCCTTCGTGCATCAGCTTCTGCGTCGTGTTGTCGATGGCGCCGATGTGGTCGGCATCGAATGCGTGCCGTACGTCGAGCGTGTAGGCGGTGATCCCGATTCCCCGCCATCTCGAGGTGTTCGAGTGCTTGGTCGAGCGGTAGCTCGGGCTCAAAGTCGGCACAGATACGGCACGTATCTCGTGCTTTGTTGGGGAAATGATGCTGACCACATCCTTGTTTGCGGCGGTGCCCGGGCGGGAGCCGTCGTGAGGGCGCGCCGGTACCCGAGACGTCGGGCCGACGTCGTGGCGAAGGAGCTCGAGCTCGATCTCAACGCAGTGGGTATCTGTCATGCCTGCCTCTGCTTCGTCTCCTTCGCGCTGGACGACGACAGTCCGCACAAGCTCAACGGCGAGCTGAGGCGAATGACTCCGGTGCTGTGGGCAGAAGGGCTGGCTCAGCCTGCTCTCGCGGCGGTGCGAGGCGCGTGCGAGCGCGGTGTCTCCGACGCGGATGTCGCGTTGGCCGACCTCGAGCTGCTCGGTGGCTCGAGCGCAACCGCCCGCGCGATCGTGCTGCGGCTGGCCGGTGAGCTCACACGTCGAACGCGCACGGAGATGCATCTCGAAGCGCTGTCACGCGACCGTCTGACCCGCGCCCCGCCCGAGTGGAACTAGCGGTTGCAGACTGTCGCGGGCGATCGGCTGACGAGGATCGACCCGCCGGGGCCGAGTTTCCAGGCGTACCAGTCGCCGCTGTGTGCGATCACGCAGTAGTGGGTTGCGGTCGGTGTGACGCCCGCGACTCCGGCGGGGTAGCCGGGGTCGGTTGGATCGACCCAGGTCAGCTGCGGGAAGCCCCAATCGTAGATGCGCGTCAACAGCGCGACGGTCATGCCGGTGTAGCCGCTGTCGTCCGTGCCCAAGTCCCGGCCGACGGGGCCGACGGAGACGGCGTCCGGGTCAGCGTGGAGGCTGCCGGGGACGTTGTCGGCGTTGTACAACTCGACGTCGGGATGGCCCAACGGACGTGACTGGTCGCAGTCGCCCGCGCGGTCAGCCGTTGAGAGCCACGGTAGGAGCGCGCGATCACCAGTTCCTCGGCCTGACCTTGAGCGAAGTCGTAGGGCCGCTCCACTGCGGGGACGCCGGAGGCATGCGACAGCGCCGTCGAGCGGCCGAGCAGGAAGGCGCCGGCAAGGAGTACCGCAAGCAGAAGCAATCCGAGCCGCCACAGCCTTGCCGTCACGGTTGCTTCGTCGGCAGCACCCGGCGTACGCTTGACGCATCTCCCTCTATCGTGCGTGGCCGAGGCGTTGGCGGCGCAGCGCTTGCATCGCGGCGTGGAGTTGCTCGTCGGTCAGCGGCGGCTCTGTTTGCGGCGTCGCCGCCTGGACGCGCAGTCCGTCGAGGAACACGTGCAGGTGGCGGCGCCACGCGTTCGGGGCGACCTCGGCGGTGGCGTCGATCAACGGTGTGAACGACCAGTGGAGCACCGCAAGGTCGGCGAACGTGAAGTCCTCGCGGAGCCCACCGTCTGTGTGCGCCCGCTCGATGACCTGCTCGAACGTCTGGCGCATCTGGTCGCGCGCGCTTGCGAGGCGGCCCGCGACGGGTGGGTAGCGCATCAGGACGTCCTTGAGGACGCGGTCGCCGGCCTGGAGCTCCACGGTGTGCTCGAGCAAGCCGACGAACGCCAGCCAGGGGTCGGGCTCGGCGGCTGCGGCCTCCGTGACGGCGACGATCTCGCCGATCCGGCTCTCGAAGATCGCCTCGACGAGCGCCTCGCGCGTGGCGAAATGGCGATAGAGCGTTCCGATGCCGACGCCGGCCCGCCGCGCGATCTCCTCGAGCGACGCCTCGATTCCCCGTTCGGAGAAGACTTCCTGCGCCGCTGCGACCAGGAGTTCGTGGTTGCGCCGCGCGTGGCGTCGTTGCCCCTTCTGCTCGCCGGCGATCTCGGTCATACAGCAGAGGATACCAAATAGCGGAGGAAGCCTCCGGTTTCTGCTAGCATCGCCCGATGCTCACGCTCGCCCGCTGGTGCTCGACCCGCCGTCGCAGTGTCGTCGTCCTCTGGATCGTCGTCCTCGTGGGCATCGGCGGAGCCTGGCAGGGGCTCGGGAGCCACTACTCGAGCAACTTCACGCTCGGCCGCACCGGCTCGCAGCGCGCCGTGGACGTGTTGAAGAGCCGTTTCCCGGCCCAGTCCGGCGACTCGGATCAGATCGTCTTCAAGGCCCGCGCCGGCATGCTGACGGATGCCGTCGTCCGCGCCGCGATCGGTCCGATGCTGGCCGCCGTCGCCCGGCTGCCGCACGTGACGGGCGTGACCAGTCCGTACCAGCCGAACGCCGGCATCCGCATCTCGAAGGACAAGACGATCGGGTTCGCCACCGTCCTCTTCGATCAGCGCGCCAACGTTCTCCCGCTGTCGGCGATCAAGAAGGTGATCGCCCGCGCGACGAGCATCCGCTCCGACCGGCTCGAGGTCGAGCTCGACGGGCAGGCGATCCAACAGACGGAGTTCACGCCGCCCAGCGCGACAGCGGGAATCGGCGTCCTCGCCGCGGTCGTCGTCCTGCTGATCAGCTTCGGCTCCTTCCTTGCGATGGGGCTTCCGATCGTGACGGCGCTCTTCGGACTCGGCACGGGTATCGCTTTGATCGGCATCGGCACGCATGTCCTGGACATGCCGAACTTCGCGCTCGAGCTTGCCGGCATGATCGGCCTCGGCGTCGGCATCGACTACGCCCTGTTCATCGTCACCCGGTTCCGCGAGATCTACCGCGAGAACGGCGGCGACGTACAGGAAGCGATCGCGCTCGCGATGGACACCGC
>DATEXK010000498.1:0-7760 GCA_035257065.1 Gaiellaceae bacterium
CGCGTCTCGCCGATCCCGATCAGGATCCCCGTCGTGAAGGGGACGCGCTCGGCGCCGGCTGCGTCGAGTGTTGCAAGACGCGCGGCGGGAAGCTTGTCGGGCGAGCCGAAGTGCGGACCGCCGCGCTGCGACAGCCGCTCGGACGTCGTCTCGAGCATGATCCCCATCGACGCCGCGCGCGGGCGCAACATGCGCACGTCGTCGGCGGCGAGCACGCCGGGATTGAGATGCGGCAGCAAGCCGGTCTGCTCGAGCACGGCGTCGGCGGCGCGCGCGAGATAATCGAGCGTCGTCGAGCAGCCGAGGTCGGCCAACTCATCGCGCGCCGCGCGGTAGCGCAGCTCCGGTTTGTCGCCGAGCGTGAAGAGCGCCTCGCGACAGCCCGCGGCCGCGCCGGCGGCGGCGATCTCGACCACCTCGTCGATCGTCAGGTAGGCGCGCTCGCCCCGGCGAGGCGGCGCGGCGAACGTGCAGTAGTGGCACACGTCGCGGCAGAGCTTCGTCAGCGGGATGAAGACCTTTGGCGAATAGGTGACGAGACCGCCCGCGCGTCCGTCCCGCAGGCGGCGGGCCTCGGCCTTCAGATCCTCGAGCGGCAGGGAGAGCAGATCGGGCCGGTCCATCGTCACGTCAGCCTAGATGCCCGCACAGGCTTTGAGGCGCAGTGCGGGCTAGGCCCCTGACTGACGGTTCAACCAAACTGGAAATCCCGGATCCGAAGCGAGTACGCTGCGCTCCATGAACCTGCGCGACACACCCGAGGAAGCCGGCTTTCGCGCCGAGCTGCGCACGTGGCTCGACGACAACCTGCCGGAGGAGCGGCGCGGCTGGCGCGGCGGCGAGCAGCGCTTCGGCGACGAGTTCGGGCGGGAGTGGAGCCGCAAGCTCTACGAGGCCGGCTATGCCGGGCTGACCTGGCCGAAGGAGTACGGCGGCGCCGGTGCGCCGTACAGCTTCCAGGCGATCTTCTACGAGGAGATGTCGCGCGCCCAGGCGCCCTCGCACGTCGGCGTGATCGGCCTCGGGATGGCCGGGCCGACGATCATGACCCACGGCACCGAGCAGCAGAAGCAGGATCACCTCTCGAAGATCCTCTCGGCGGAGGAGGTCTGGTGCCAGGGCTTTTCGGAGCCGGGCGCGGGGTCCGACCTCGCGGCAGTGCGGACGCGGATGGAGCGCCGCGGCGACGTGTTCGTCGTGAACGGCCAGAAGGTGTGGTCGTCGTTCGCGCACATCGCCGAGTGGTGCATCCTCGTCGGTCTCAGCGATCCGGAGGCGCCGCGCTACAAGGGCCTCAGCTACATGATCATCGACATGCACTCGCCCGGCGTCGAGGTGCGCCCGTTGCGCCAGCTCACCGGCGAGGCGGAGTTCAACGAGATCTTCTTCACCGACGTCGAGGTGCCCGTCGAGAACCTGCTCGCGGAGGAGGGCCAGGGCTGGCAGGTCGCAATGACGACGCTGCTCCACGAGCGCGGCACGCTCGGCTTCGCGCTCACGGCGGCGCTCGAGGTCGGCGTCGACAAGCTGATCGCCGTTGCGCGCGAGCACGTCAACGGCGACGCCGTCGCGCGCGACCGCGTCGCGCAGGAGTGGATCGAGCTCCAGGCGCTCCGCTATACGAACTACCGCTCGCTCGGCACGTATCAGCGCACCGGCATCCCCGGGCCTGAGGGCTCGGCGATCAAGCTGCGCTGGTCGGAGCAGAACCAGCGCATGACGAAGCTCGGCCGCGAGCTGCTCGGCGCGGACGGCATCCTCGACGACGGCTGGTGGCAGTACCAGCAGCTCCGCAGCCGCGGCAACACGATCGAAGCCGGCACGTCGGAGGTCCTCCGCAACATCGTCGCCGAGCGCGTGCTCGGCCTTCCGAAGGGGAGATAACCCGTGGACTTCGCGCTGACGGACGAGCAACAGGAGCTGAAGAGCGCGGCACGCGCCTGGCTGTCCGAGCGCTACCCGCTCGACCGCGATTTCGATGCGCCGCAGGACGACCGGTGGGCCGAGCTCGCCGAGCTCGGCTGGCTCGGCGTCTCGCTCTCCGAGGACGAGGGCGGTGTCGGCCTCGGCTTCGTCGAGGAGGCGCTGATCCTCGAGGAGATGGGCTACGCGCTCTACCCCGGCCCGTATCTCGCGACGATCGGTCTCGCGCTGCCGGCGCTCGGCCCGGCGGAGCGCGCGGCGGTCGCCGCAGGAACGACGAAATGGTCCGCCGAGATCAAGGGGCTCGTGCCGTCGCTCGGTTCGGTCGACCACGTCGTCGGGATGGACGGCCTCGCGCACGACGGCGGCGGCCCGGAGCTCGCGAGCATCGATCCGGGACGCCCGGTCGGACGCCTCGAGAACGGCAACGGCACGCCGCTCGCCGGGTCGCGCGACATCCCGCGCATGCGAACCGCGATGGCCGCCGAGGCGGTCGGGATCGCGCAGCACGTGCTCGAGCTCGCGGTCGCGTACGTGTCGACGCGCGAGCAGTTCGGCAAGCCGATCGGCGTCTATCAGGCGGTCTCGCACCAGCTCTCCAACACGTACGCGGACGTCGAGCTCGCCCGCTCGCTCGCGTACTGGGCGGCGTGGAGCGTCGCCGAGGCCGACGAGCAGGCGCCGGTCGCGGCGGCCGCTGCGAAGGCCTTCGCGGCGGAGGCTGCAGTTACCGCCTGCGAGCGTTCGATCCAGGTGCACGGCGGAACCGGCTTCACCTGGGAGCATCCGCTGCACCGCTTCTACAAGCGTGCCCTCTGGCTGCAGGGAACGGGCTCCACGTCGACAGCGCTGCGCGCGGAGATCGCCGACGCGGTGATCGGCGCTCCCGTGACCGCATAGACCTGCGAGCATCCATCAACCGCGACTGAGGAGCTCCGTGGACGGCCTGATGATGGATTTCCAGCTCACGCTGCCGCATCTGTTGCGGCGGGCGGAGACGTACCACGGCAACGGCGAGATCGTCACGCGCCTGCCCGACAAGAGCTTCCACCGCACGACGTACAAGGACACGATGCGGCGCGCGCGGCAGCTCGCGGTCGCACTGAAAGGCCTCGGCCTCGAGCGCGGCGACCGGGTTGCGACGCTCTGCTGGAACCACCACCAGCATCACGAGGCGTACTTCGGCATCCCGTGCGGCGGCTTCGTCCTGCACACGCTGAACCTGCGGCTGCATCCGAACGACCTCGCATACATCGCGAATCACGCCGGCGACCGTGCGGTGATCATCGACCGAAGCCTCTTGCCGCTGCTCGAGCAGTTCAAGGACCGCACGCAGATCGAGCACGTGTTCGTCGTCGAGGACTCGTACGAGGAGCTGCTTGCAAGCGCCGACGCGGACGCGTGGGTCGACCCGGAGCTCGACGAGAGGGAAGCGGCGGCGATGTGCTACACGAGCGGCACGACCGGATTGCCGAAGGGCATCACGTACTCGCACCGGTCGACCGTGCTGCACACGCTCGGAGTCGCAGCGAACAACCCGCTCGGTCTCGGCATCTCCGTCGAGGACACGATTCTCCCGGTCGTGCCGATGTTCCACGCGAACGCCTGGGGCTACCCGTATCTCGCGACGATGCTCGGCGCGAAGCTCGTGTATCCCGGCCCGCACCTCGATCCCGAGAGCCTGCTCGACGACCTC
This sequence comes from Gaiellaceae bacterium, assembly GCA_035257065.1. Taxonomy (GTDB): domain Bacteria; phylum Actinomycetota; class Thermoleophilia; order Gaiellales; family Gaiellaceae; genus Palsa-739. The sequence goes on from DATEXK010000498.1 coordinate 3,620, forward strand.
GCGCAGGAGAAGGTCAGCTGGGCCGCGGGCGTGCCGACGATCTGGATGGGGATCCTCCGGCTGCTCGACGAGAACCCCGGCCGGTGGGATCTCTCGTCGATCAAGGCGATGCTCGTCGGCGGCGCCGCTGTCCCGCGCGCGATGATCGCCGCGTTCGAGCAGCGGCACGGCATGCCGATCGTGCAGGGCTGGGGCATGACCGAGACGTCGCCCGTCGCGTCGACGGCCTGCCTGCCGCACGACCTCGCCGGGCTCGACGACGACGAGCGGTTCGACCTGATGGCGACCGCCGGCATGCCGCTCCCCTTCGTGGAGATACGTGCGCGTGTCGGCGAGGACGAGATCCCCTGGGACGGCGAGGCGATGGGCGAGCTCGAAGTGCGCGGGCCGTGGGTCGCGTCGGGCTACTACGACACGCCCGAGCAGGCCAATCGCTGGACGGCCGACGGCTGGTTCAGGACGGGCGACATCGTGTCGATGCTGCCGCGCGGCTTCATCCAGATCAAGGACCGCTCGAAGGACGTGATCAAGTCCGGCGGCGAGTGGATCTCCTCGGTCGAGCTCGAGAACGCGCTCATGGGCCATCCCGCCGTCGCCGAAGCGGCGGTGATCGCGATCCCGGACGAGAAGTGGTCGGAGCGGCCCCTCGCGGTCGTCGTGCTCAAGGAAGGTGCGTCCGCGACGGCCGACGACTTGCGCACGTTCCTCGCGCCGCAGTTCGCGAAGTGGTGGCTGCCCGAGCGCTTCGAGTTCGTCACGGAGATCCCGAAGACGAGCGTCGGCAAGTTCCGGAAGACCGCGTTGCGCGACGAGTTCGCTGCTGCAGAGGCTGCGCCTCTGCACAAATGAGGGCGGCGGTTCTCACCGGCGTCGACGCGCCGTTCGAGCTTCGCGATGTGCCCGACCCCGTGGCGGGAGAGAAGGTGCTCGTTCGCGTCCGCGCGGCGGGGATCAACTTCGCCGACGTGCTCATCCGGCGCGGTCGCTACCCGCAGATGCCGGAGCTGCCTGCGGTGCTCGGCTCCGAGATCGCCGGCGAGCTCGAGGACGGGACGCGCGTCATGGCGTTCACGTCGGGTGGCGGCGGGTATGCGGAGCTTGCGGCGGTCGACCGTGCGCAGGTCGTGCTCCTGCCCGACAACGCGAGCTTCGCGGAAGGCGCCTCGTTCCTGCTCACCTTTCTCACCGCGTATATCCCGCTCACGCGCCAGGTGCGCATCCGGGGCGGCGCAACCGTCTTGGTGTACGCAGCCGCGGGCGGCGTCGGCACGGCGACGATCCAGGTCGCCCGCGCGCTCGGCGCCCGCGTGGTCGCCGCCGTCGGCTCGACGGAGAAGCTCGACGTGTGCCGCAAGCTCGGAGCCGAGGAGGCGTACGTCTACGCCGAGCTGCCCGAGGACCTCCGCGTGGACGTCGTCGTCGACCCCGTCGGCGGCGAGCTCTTCGCCGGCTCCTTCGCCCGGCTGAAGCCGCTCGGAGCGGTCGTCGCGATCGGATCCTCGGCGGGCGCCTGGGACGACATCGATCCGGCGCGGCTCGTCGGACGCAACGTCGGCCTGTACGGCTTCTACCTCGGCCGGCTGCTGCGCTTCGAGCCCGAGGTCGTCGGTACGGCCGTCGGCGAGCTCCTCGGCCTCTGGCATACGGGCGCGCTGCGGCCGCTCGTCGGAGCGGAGCTGCCGCTCGACCAGGTCGAGCAGGCGCACGAGCTCGTCGAATCGCGGCGGAGCGTCGGCAAGGTGGTGCTGACCCCGTGAAGGTCTTGATCACGGGCGGACGCGGAGGGCTCGGCCTCGCGTTTGCGGCCGCACTCGGCGACGCCGAGATCACGGCGCTCGATCTGCCGGAGTTCGACGTCGGCGATAGTGCCGCATGGCGCGCGCTCGAGGGCGAGTACGACGCGGCATTCCTCAACGCCGGCGTCATCACCGGCGAGAGCTCCATCGCCGCGCTGACGGACGAGCTGTACTGGCGCGCGGTGCGCGCGAACATGGACGGGGTCGTCTACGGCGTGCGCGAGCTCGCGTCGCGGCTGATGCCCAACGGCGGCTCGATCGTCGCGACAGCGTCCCTGGCGGGCCTCACCGCCACACCGATGGACCCGATCTACGCGCTGACGAAGCATGCGGTCATCGGCTTCGTGCGAAGCGTCGCGCCGCAGCTCGCGGCGCAGCGCATCCGCATCAACGCGCTCTGCCCTGGCTACACAGACACCGGCATCGTCCCCGACGAGCTGCGCGGCGTCCTCGACGTGCCGCTGATGGAGCCGTCGTTCGTCGCGGAGGCAGCCCTGCACGCGCTGAACGACGAGGAGACGGGCGGCGCATGGGTCGTGCAGCCGAACCGCATCCTCCAGTTCCGCTTCCCGCACATCCCGGGGCCCCGCTGATGGAGAGACAGTGAGCCCCAGGCTCCGCCGCGCCTGGGGCGGCGATCTCCCCGCACCGCACATCTGGCTGACGCTCGGCTACCGCTCGGTCGCGCAGGGCGACGGCATGGCGGTAATCGAGTGGGACGCGACGCCGGAGCACTGCTTCCACGGCCCCTCGGGCCCGATCGTGCACGGCGGCATGGTCACAACCCTCCTCGACACCGCGATGGGCGGCGCCTGCTGGTCGGTCCTCGACGAGGACGAGAGCTTCCTCACCGCCGACCTGCACGTCGAGTTCATGCGCTCGGCGATGCCGGGGACGCTGCGGGCCGAAGGACGGGTCGTCCAGCGCAACCGCCGCGTCGCCTTCTGCTGCGCGGAGCTCTACGACGGCGAGGGCAACCTCCTGGCGTCCTCCCGCTGCACCCAGATCGTGCGGCGGGAGGGTTCAAGCACCAGCCCGTAACAGCCGATAACCGGCAGGTGAAGCGATACCTTCCCTGGCTTCTGCCTGCGGCCTGCGCCGCCGCGCTCGCGCCGCCTGCGAGCGGCGACTTCGACCTCTTCCACAGGGCCGGCCAGGGGCTGCTTTCCGGGAGCTGGAGCCACACGTTCGCCGATCCGGTGGTCCAGGTCGGGCCGCTCCAGCTCGTGCTGTTCGGATCGCTCGGGCACTGGGTCGGCTTCGTCATCGCGCCGGCGCTGGCTCTCCTCGTCGTCGCGGCGGTGCGTTCGGTCGGCGTCCGAGACCCGCAGGTCCTGATGCTGATCGGGCTTCTCTCGATCCTCACAGGCCTGACGAGCAGCGGCATCGACTCGGGCCACCCGGCGGATGCACTCCTCCCGCTGCTCTGGATTCTCGCGGCGAGCAAGGCTCACCGCGGGAAGACGCTGAGCGCCGCCGTGCTCGTCGGCCTGAGCGCCGGCTTCGAGACGTGGGGCATCCTCGGGATCGCAGTGCTCGCGCTCGCGCCGCGATTCCGCTCGGCCCTGCCGGCCGCGGCGCTCGCCGCAGGAATCGCAGCCGCCTTGTACCTCCCCTTCATCCTCGAGCACCAGTTCGCCATGGGCTCCTACCAATGGCACGTCTCCGACACGTCGCTCCTGTCGCACTTCGTGGCCGCAGGGACGTCGATCGGCTGGCCGCTGCGCATCCTGCAGGGCGGCTGCGCGCTCACCGGAGGAGTCGTGCTCGCGCGCCTCGCCCGGCGCTCGCCCCACGTCCTCTGGCTCGTACCGGGTGTCGTCGTGCTCGTTCGGCTCCTGCTCGATCCGCTGGACAGCGGCTACTACATGGTCGGCATCGAGGCTCCTGCGCTGGTCGGCCTCGCTCTCCTCTCGCTGTGGGGCGCGCGGCTACCGCGCATCGCGCGCGAGCCGCTCACGTAGCGCCGCTCTGACCGCCGGCCAATCGTCGTCGATCACGCTGTACCACGCGGAGTCGCGCCGCTCCCCGCCGCGCACGAGCATGTGCTTGCGGAAGACGCCTTCGAGCTCCGCCGGCAGCGCGGCGAGCGCCGCACGAGAGCGCTCGTTGTTCGCGTCGGTCTTGAACTCGACGCGCAGGAATCCTTCGTCTTCGAACGCGTGCCGGAGGAGCAGCAGCTTCGCCTCCGTGTTCGCGCTCGTCCCCCACGCCTGGGGCGCGAGCCACGTGTTCCCGATCTCCACCACACGGTCGGCCTCGCGCACGTTGAGGTAGCTCGTGTGGCCCAGCGGTGCGTCGTCGACGAGCACGGCGAACGGGAACGTCCCGCTCGCGCCCATCGT